>NZ_JBYSZI010000010.1:0-129128 GCF_058787075.1 Cupriavidus sp. FW305-46 | reverse complement strand
ACGCGCGGGTCCCTGGACACTTCGGCATACGGGCCTTCGGCCAGGATCGCGCCACGCTGCAGCACGGTGATCTTGTCGGCGATCGACGAAACCACGCTCATGTTGTGTTCCACCATCAGGATGGTGCGGCCCGCCGAGACCTTCCTGATCAGCTGCGTGACGCGGTCCACGTCTTCGTGGCCCATGCCCTGCGTGGGCTCGTCGAGCAGCATCAGCTCGGGCTCCATCGCCAGCGTGGTGGCGATCTCCAGCGCGCGCTTGCGGCCGTATGGCAGGTTCACCGTCAGCGTCTGCGCGAACTCGGTCAGGCCGACCTGTTCGAGCAGTTCCATGGCGCGGTCATTGAGCACGTCCAGCGAGCGCTCGCTGCGCCAGAACTGGTACGCCGTGCCGAGCTGGCGCTGCAGCCCGATGCGCACGTTCTCCATCACCGTCAGGTGCGGGAATACCGCCGAGATCTGGAACGAACGGATCACGCCGCGCCGCGCGATCTGCGCGGGCTTTTCACGGGTGATGTCGATGCCGTTGAAAAGGATTGTGCCGGTAGTCGGCTCCAGGAATTTGGTGAGCAGGTTGAAGCAAGTCGTCTTGCCCGCGCCGTTGGGCCCGATCAACGCATGGATCGACCCGCGGCGCACCTGCAGGTTGACGTCGCTCACCGCGGTAAAGCCGCGGAAGGCCTTGCCGAGGTTGCGGGTCTCTAGTATCAGGTCTTGGTGCATGGCCTTGACTCCGTGGCGCTGCCTTGTCGGTTGGGATGGCGCGGCATGCTCAGCCCGCCACGGGCAGCGCAGCGACCGCGTACGCGTGGCGCAGCGTGCGCCCCAGCACCGGATCTTCCAGCTCGATTTCGAAGCGCTCGGCCGGGCGGATGCCGCCGATCGCGGGCAGCGTGCCGCACAGCATCGCCGAGCCTTCGCCAAAGTCGCCGCCATGGCCGCTGAAGCGCTGCAGCAGGTCCGCCGGGGAGCGCATGGCGGTCACCGGGCCTTCCTGGTACAGCACGCGCTCGCCGTCGATGGTGGCGTAGGAGCGCAGCACCAGCTGGTCCCAGTGGCCTTCCACCTCAGAAAGGAGCCACAAGGCCGACGCACAGGGCTTCTCGCACATCTGCTTGGACACGGTGATGCCGTAGGTCTCGGCTTCGCGGTCGGTATGGTCCGAGGCAATGCCCACCAGGATGTCATCGCCGTCCCGGACCAGCAGGAACTCGGCTTCGCCGCTGCTGGCCCCGCCGCTGACCTGGATCTCCGGGGCCGGCCCCAGGCGTTGCGCAGCCACGCGATAGAACACCGGGGTATAGGGCGGGCGCTTCACGCCCAGTTCTTCCAGTTCCCGGATGTGGGCTTCCATGGCTTCGACGTCGCGGCCGGTCCAGCCCGCCACGATGAGCTGGTGGATGGTGACGGTGCGTTGCGACTTGCCCTGGCGGCTGACGAGTTCAAAGGTGAGGGTCTTCATGATCGGTTGCCTCTCTGCAATGGGGTGGAGCGCCGGCTGGAATGCCGGCCTCGGTGAGGGATATGGGCTTACTTCCTGACCAGCGGGCAGGTGCTTGCGCTGAGCGGGCGGAACGCTTCGCTCGCGGGAATCACGCTCTTGATCTTGTAGTAGTCCCACGGCCGCTTCGACTCCTGCGGCCGCTTTACTTCGACCAGGTACATGTCGTGCACCATCAGGCCATCGGCGCGGATCGTGCCGTTCTTCGCGAAGAAGTCATTGACCGGGGTCTCGCGCATGCGCGCCAGCACGGCATCGCTGTCATCGGTGCGCGCGGCCTGGATCGCCTTCAGGTAGTGCGTGGTCGACGAATACACACCGGCATGCACCAGGGTCGGCATGCGTCCGGTCTTGTCGAAGAAGCGTTGCGACCACGCGCGCGTGGCGTCGTCGCGATCCCAGTAGAACGATGTGGTCAGCGTCATGCCCTGCGCGGCTTGCAGCCCCAGGCTGTGGATATCGCTGATAAACATGTGCAGCCCGGCCAGCTTCTGCCTGCCCGCGGTGTTGATGCCGAAATCCGCGGCGGTCTTGATCGCATTGACCGTGTCGGCGCCAGCGTTGGCCAAACCGATCACTTTCGCACCCGAGGACTGTCCCTGCAGCAGGTAGGACGACAGGTCGGCGGAGTTGATCGGATGCCTGGCCTTGCCCTTCAGGGTACCGCCGACACTGGACAGCGCCTCGGTGCCGTCCTTCTCCAGCGACGCGCCCAGGGCGTAGTCGACCGTCAGGAAGTACCAGCTGTTGTCGCCGCGCCGGGCCAGCGCCTTGACCGTGTTGGCGGCAAAGGCGTAGGTGTCGTACGAGTACTGGATGGTGTAGGGCGAGCAGTCTTCATTGCTCAGGCGCGTGGTGCCGGCACCGCTGGCGATGACGATCTTGTGCTTGAGCTTGCCCAGGTTGGACACGGCCAGCGCGACCGAGGACGGCAGGGCGTCCTGGATCACGTCGACCTTCTGGTTGTCGAACCAGCCGCGCGCCAGCGTGGCGGCGACGTCGGTCTTGTTCTGGTGGTCGGCGCTGACCACCTGGATGGGGGCGCCCAGCACCTTGCCGCCGAAATCGTCCACGGCCATCTGCGCGGCCACCACGGAGCCCTTGCCGCCGATATCGGAAAAGATCGACGACATGTCGGTCAGCACACCGATCTTGACCACGCCGTCGCTGATGGGGGCCGGGTCGGCTGCAGAAGCAGTCGCCGCAAACAGGATGGCGCAGGCCAGTACGGCGGCGCCGGTACGGATATCAGGCATTGTTGTCTCCACTGTAGTTATGGGTACTTCTGTACTGCTGCGGGGGCTCAGCCCCGCTCGTGCCGCAATGCCGCCTCGATGCCCATGCCGATGGCCAGCAGCCTGCGGTCGGACAGGTGGCGCCCGAACAGCATCAGGCCCACCGGCGCGTCGCCCAGGCGATGGCATGGGACCGACAGCGCGCACAGGTCGAGCATGTTGGCGATGGCCGGGTTGCGCAGCAGCAGCCGGTTGGTGCTGAAGAAGGCTTCGTCGTCGTCCAGGTCCGCGATGCGCGGCGCCACGACCGGCACGGTGGGCAGGACCACGGCATCGAATCCCGCCAGCTCGGCATCGGCCTGCCGGCACAGCTCGCCCCGGCGCTGCAGCATGCGCAGGTAGTCGGCGGCACGCTGCCCGTCAGCCAGCCGGATGCGCGACAGCACGCGCGGGTCATAGCGATCGGCCTGCTCAGCCAGCAGGCTGCCGTGCCAGGCACTGGCTTCCGCGGCGACCAGGCCGCCGTTCGCGCCGATGCCGGCCAGCTGGTCCCAGCTGTCGAAGCTCACGTCCTGCAGCAGCGCGCCCGCCGCGGAGAGCCGGCGCAGCGTGCGGCTGAAGACCTCGGCCACCTCGTCCGACATGCCTTCCAGTACCAGGCCGGTGGGCACCGCCAGGCGCAGCCCTGCCAGCGGCGCCGGCCCCGCGGGCGGCGCCTCGCCCGCCATCACGGCATCAACGGCGGCGCAGCACGCCACGGTGTTGGCCAGGCAGCCCACCGAGTCACAGCTGGGCGACAACGGCACCGTGCCCTGCAGCGGCACGCGCCGCGCCGTGGGCTTGAAGCCGGCGATGCCGCACAACGCGGCCGGGATCCGGCACGAGCCGCCGGTGTCGGAGCCGATCGCGGCCAGGGCCATGCCGTCGGTCACCGACACCGCGGCCCCCGACGACGAGCCACCGGGAATGCGACCCGTCTGCCGGTCGTAGGGATTGCGTGGCGTGCCGTAGTGCGGATTGATGCCGACGCCCGAGTAGGCGAACTCGGTCATATTGGTACGCCCGACAAACACCGCCCCCGCCGCACGCAAGCGCGCGATGACCGGCGCGTCGGCACTGGCCGCACGCTCCGGCAGCACACGTGCGCCGGCGCGGGTCACGTCGCCCTGCACGTCGAACAGGTCCTTGACCGACACCGGCACGCCCGCCAGCGGGCCGGCCACGCCCTGCTCGCGCAGCATGTCGCTGGCCTGGGCCTGCTTGCGCGCCGCCATGCTCACGCCATGCGGGAATACGCGCGCGCCCTCGCCGCCTGGATTGCAGATACGTTCGACGCATGACGCCAGCAGGGACAGCGCGTTGGCACTGCCCGCGGCAAGCTGGCGCTGCGCGGTTGCGATGGTCGCTTCCATGATCAGGCCGGGTCGTAGTAGTGGATCTCCAGCAGCATGCAGCCGCCGTCGGACTTGAACGGGCCGTGGAAGGCGCCGGGCGGGCGGCAGGCGTAGGTGTTGGGGACGAAGGCTTCGCCGCCCTTGCCATTGGCGTCGTTGCCGACGGTCAGGTCGCCGCTGAGCAGATAGACCTCTTCCCAGTACTCATGCACGAAGGGCGAGGTGGTGAACACGCCGGGCTGGAAGCGCAGCAGGCGCGTACGGCTGCCGCTGCGGCCGTTCTCGTCCAGCGAGCCGGCCAGGATCTTCTGCTGGATGCCCGACGGATAGCCGTGGGGGACCTCCCAGCCGGACTCCAGGTCCAGGGTGTGGAACTCGTCGTGAAGTTTGGTGATTGCCATGTCGATCTCCGTGTTCGATGCGGGAATTGGGAAAGGTGCGGAACGTCAGGCGGCCTGCGGCAGCTTGGCCAGTTCGCTTTCAAGGGAATAGCTGCCGAGCATGTTGTCGACCAGGCCGGATGCGTTCTGCCAGTCGTAGGTGCGATAGGCATGCCCCTTGGTGACAAAGGTGGCGCCGGCATAGAACATCTCGTACTGGTTGTGGCGCGACGCAAACTCGGAGCCGACCGCGTCCCAGGCGAGCTTGAAGAACTTGACGCGCTCTTCCGGGCTGCACACCGGCGACTTCTGCGTCTTGGCGATGATCCCGGCGAGCGACGGATTGGCGAAATCCTCGATGCTCGACGGCAGCATGATCATGCCGCCGCCGGCCAGCTCGCGCAGCGTGGCCAGCACCTTGCCGTAGAGCTGCTGGGTCACCACCTGCGAGCCGTACAGCATGCTGCGGTCCGGCACGAAGTAGCCATGCTTGCCGACCTGGCCCTTGGCCTCCATGCCGTAGACCCAGGCCTCGACCATGCCTGCTTCGGCGGCGAGCTGGCCCAGCATTTCCCTGACCTGCGGGAAGCTGTTGGTGCCGTTGATCTCGGTGATGCGGTGCGCCAGGCCTACCAGGAAACGCAGCTTCACCATCAGCCGCACCTGGCACTGGTAGTTCTGGTAGACGTGCGCCGGCGTGGCGTGGAATTGCCTGGCGCACAAGCCCACGTCGCCCGCGACGAAGATGCGCTCCCACGGCACCTTGACGTCGTCGAAATAGAGCACCGCGTCGTTCTCGTCAAAGCGGCTGGCCAGCGGGTTGTCGAACACCGAGGTGGCATTGGCTTCATACGACTTGCGCGACATCACCTTCAGGCCCTTGGTGTTCATCGGCACTGCGAAGGACAGCGCATACATCTCGTCGCCCTCGCGCAGCGGCTGGATGCAGCTGCAGAAGACCTCATTGGCCATGATGCCGCTGGTCGCCAGCATCTTGGCGCCGCGCACGGTGATGCCCTCCGCGTCCTGGTCGACGATGCCCACCGCCAGGTACTTGTCTTCCTGCTCGTGCGCGGACTTGGACTGGTTGGCCTGCGGGTTGACGATCACATAGGTGAGGAACAGGTCGTTGTCGCGGGCATAGCGGTAGTAGTCGCGCAGCGCGCCGGCACGTGCCGGATCGGCCTGCTCGAAGACATCGATGCCCATGTACATGCCCGAGATGCAAGAAGCCACGTGGTCGGGCGAGCGGCCCATGAAGCCGTAGTGCAGTTCGGTCCAGGCTTCCAGCATCTGGCGGCGTTCGACCAGTTCGTTGTAGCTGGCCGGCAGCTCCCAGATCCGGCTGACGCGCCGGTCGGTGCCCGCCGGCTGGAAGGTCATCTTGTCGATATTGCCCGGCTGCGCCTGGAAGTCGTAGAGGTTGGCGTAGCTGCGGATCGAGTTGCGGAAGGCCGGGTGGCTGGTGACATCCGTCACCCGCTTGCCGTCCAGGTACACCTCGCGGCCATCGCGCAGCATGGCGATGTGCTGGTTACCGGTCTTGATCATGTCGTTCTCCTGTGCTGACTGTCTGTTCTTGTGGATTCAGGCGGCGGCCGGGCTGTCTTCCAGTGCCCGGTACTTGCCGCCAAAGAAGATGAGGGGCCGGCCGTCCTGGCGGGCCTGGTGACGGACCACCCGCCCGATAAAGATCACGTGGTCGCCGCCGTCGTGCATGGCATAGGGCTCGCACTCGAAGGTGGCCAGCGCGTCCGGCAGCAGCACGTGGCTGTCCTCGTTGCGCTTGCTGAAACCGATGCCTTCCCACTTGCCGGAATTGGCCCTGGCGAAGCGGTTCGAGATATCCTGCTGCGCCTCGGCCAGCACGTTGACGGCATAGCGCCGCGCGCTGCGCAGGTCGCCCAGGCTCAGGCAGCGGCGGTCCACCGAGAACAGCACCAGCGGCGGGTCCAGCGATACCGAGTTGAACGACGCCACCGTGATGCCGACCGGCAGCCCTTCTTCGCGCGGCGCGGTAATCACGGCAACGCCTGTTGCAAACATCGCCAACGCATTCCTGAAGCGGCGGTGCGCTTCTGCGTCCGCTTCGGCGTCCGCTTTGACGCCCTGACCAACAGATGACTCAGCCATCACGACTCCTACGCAAGTGTTCTCACCAAACCGGTTACTTTGTTATTTACCTTTGTAATTTAGGTTTTATTGAATGCTAAAAAACAACGCTATCCAAGTTGGTGGAAACCCTAGAATGCGGAGCCGGACAGCCCTCCGAGGCGACTCAATGAAGTTCGGAAACCCTTTCTGGACAAGGCTTTCCGGTTAGCGAACAGGTGGCGCCATGCAACCGGAATTGCAGCTGTCCGCGCGTCAAGCAACCCTACCGGCAGCATGGCGCTGCCGCGAACGGCCGCTACCCGGTGCTAGACTCGGCCCCACTTTCCTTGACCAGCGGGTACGCTTTGCCCACGGTCGTCCCCATCCGCCTCCAGGAATGAGCGCTATGCAATCCGAGCCGAAGACCCTTCCGATCTACATGGACTACAGCGCGACGACACCGGTCGACACCCGGGTCGTCGAGAAGATGGTTCCCTACCTGCACCAGCAGTTCGGCAACCCCGCATCGCGCAGCCATTACTACGGCTGGCAGGCGGAAGAGGCAGTCGAGGCCGCGCGCGCGCATGTGGCGGCGCTGCTGAATGCGGACCCGCGCGAGATCATCTGGACCTCCGGCGCGACCGAGGGCAACAACCTGGCGATCAAGGGCGCGGCGCATTTCTATCGCGGCAAGGGCAACCACATCATCACCGTCAAAACCGAGCACAAGGCCGTGCTCGATACCTGCCGCGAGCTGGAACGGCAGGGCTTTGAGGTGACCTATCTCGACGTCGGCACCGACGGCCTGGTCGACCTTGACGCGCTGCGAGCGGCCATGCGGCCGGACACCATCCTGGTTTCGGTGATGATGGTCAACAATGAGATCGGCGTGATCCAGCCAGTCGCGCAGATCGGCGAGCTATGCCGCGCGGCGGGGGTGGTGTTCCATTGCGATGCGGTGCAGGCCGCCGGCAAGATCGCCATCGACCTGGATACCCTGAAGATCGACCTGCTCACCGTGACGGCGCACAAGGTCTATGGCCCGAAAGGCATCGGCGCGCTCTACGTGCGGCGCAAGCCGCGCATCCGCATCGAGGCGCAGATCCACGGCGGCGGGCATGAGCGCGGCATGCGCTCAGGCACCCTGCCAACGCACCAGATCGTGGGCATGGGCGAGGCCTTCAGGCTGGCAAAGCTCGAACTTGCGGAGGAAGCGCGCCGCGTGGGCGCGTTGCGCGACCGGTTGCTGGCGGGGCTGTCGCGGCTGGACGAGGTCTACGTCAACGGCAGCCTGGCGCACCGTATCCCGCACAACCTGAACATCAGCTTCAACTATGTCGAAGGCGAGTCCCTGATCATGGGCATCAAGGACGTGGCGGTGTCGTCAGGCTCGGCCTGCACCTCGGCTTCACTGGAGCCCTCGTTCGTGCTGCGGGCGCTGGGCCGCAGCGACGAGCTGGCACATAGCTCGATCCGCTTTACGCTTGGGCGATACACCACCGAGGCAGAGGTGGACGAGGTCATCCGGCAGGTCAGCGAGACCGTTACCCGCCTGCGTGAACTGAGCCCGCTATGGGAGATGCACCAGCAGGGCATCGATGTCGGCACGGTGCAGTGGGCCGCGCACTAGCCCTTCTGCCGGCGCGCCTGCAGATGTTCGAGATCCAGCGCGGCGCGATCGCCGTTGGCGACCAGCCGGTCGACCACCGAGCACAGCACCTTGAATTCGGTGCGGGAAACGCCGTCGAACAATACGTCGTTGATCTGCTGCTGCACCGGCAGCAGTTCATTGAGCAGACGGGTCCCGGCGGCGGTGATGGTCAGACGCATCTTGCGCTTGTCTTCGGGATGGGCCTTCTTGTCGATCAGCCCCAGCTTCTTGAGCTTGCCGGTCTCGATGGTGATGAACGGGCCGCTCAGGTGCAGATGGTCGGCGAGCTGGTTGACCGTCACCTCGCCTTGCTGCGACAGGTGCAGGATCGAGCGGATCAGCGAATACTGGACCCCCGTCAGGCCGATCAGGCTGCCAAAGCCGTCGCGCACGGACAGCAGGCGCGCGGCAAACGGCAGCAGGCCATTCACCAGGTGCCGGAATTCACGGTCCGAGCCGTCGACCAGGCACGCCGGATGCGTAACGGTCAGGTTCTTGTTTGCAGAAGTCGTTGCCATCGGCGGAATGTCCACTTAGCTTTTGATGCAAGCTTTGTGCCAAATTCTATCAAACTCCCCGCAACACCCGCCCCTCCCTTAATCCAAACGCCTGAGTCCAGCATGAACACAATCCCGCTCGCCACCGCCAAAGCCCGGCTGGCCCAATACGTCGAGGCCAAAGACAACAATCGTCCGGCGCTGATCCACGAAGCCTTCGCTCCGGATGCGTCGCTGACCTTCTCGATCGATACCGACTCCATCAGCTTCCCGCCCAAGGCCGAAGGCGCGGATGCCATTGCCGCGACGCTGGTCAGCGAGTTTGCGAAGACGTTCGACCGCTGCCGGACCTACTACCTCGGCGACGTTGCGGCGGCGCTGGACGGCAACGCCATGACGATCCCCTGGCTGGTGGTGATGCGGGAAACCGCGGCCAGCGCCTTGCGCGTCGGCAAGGGCGATTACCGCTGGGGCTTTGCCGCCGGCGATGACGGCACGTACCGTATCGCCAGCCTGCATATCCATATCGAACGGATGGACACGATCGCCGATCCCGGCGCGGTCACGTTGGCGGCCTTGCAGGCGGCACTGCCCTATCCCTGGCTGCCGGCGCCGGTGCTTGCTGCCAGCATCCAAGCGCAAGCCAGCGCGCAACCCGCGCTGGGGTTCCTGAATGTGTTCGCGCAAGCGGCCCGCATGCCTTGACGGGCGCGGGTCATCTGGCCGGCAATTGCTGCGCGACCAGCGCCACCCAATACGCCGCGCCCAGCGGCAGGATCCTGTCATTGAAGTCGTAGTAGGGATTATGCAGCGGCGGGTCCTCCGCGCTTTCACCCGCGCCGATGCCGATATAGGCGCCGGGGCGCTTTTCCAGCATGAAGGCGAAGTCCTCCGATCCCATTGCCGGCTTGATATCGGTCTTCACGTTGTCGGCGCCCACCAGTTGGGCGGCGGCGGCAATGGCAGCGTCGGTCTCGGCGGGGGTGTTGACCACGCCGGGGTAGCCGGGGCGGTAGTCAATCGCGATCCGCGCGCCGTGGGTCGTGCCCACGCCCTCGCAGATCTGCCGCATCGCGGTTTGCATGCGGTCGCGCACCGCGGGGTTCAGCGTGCGGATGGTGCCGCGCAGCACCACCGACTCAGGCAGCACGTTCCAGGTATCGCCGCCGTGGATCTGCGTGATGCTGACCACGACCGCATCGGTGGGATCGGTGCGGCGGCTGGCAATGGTCTGCAGCGCGGTGACCAGGTGCGCGGACACGACCACGGAATCGATGCCGTGGTGCGGCTGGGCGCCATGTGCGCCCTTGCCGGTGATGACGATCTCGAAGTTGTCGAGGAACGCGGTCATGGTGCCGGCGCGGATGGCGAACTTGCCGCGCGGCAACTGGGGGAAGTTGTGCATGCCATAGACGGCATCGGCCGGGAACTGGTCGAACAGGCCCTCTTCCACCATCACGCGGCCGCCGCCTTCATTCTCCTCGGCGGGCTGGAACACGAAATGCACCGTGCCGCGGAAGGCATCGCGGTGGCGCGACAGGTGCGCGGTCGCGCCCAGCAGCATGGCGGTATGGCCGTCGTGGCCGCACGCGTGCATCTTGCCCGCGCAGGTGGAAGCGTGGGCGGCCTTGCCCAGCTCCTGCATGTTCAGCGCATCCAGGTCCGCGCGCAGCGCGATGCTGGGGCCGTCGCCGTTGCGCAGGGTGCCGACCACGCCCGTCGTCGCCAGTCCCCGCTGCACCTCGATATCCATCAGACCCAGCGCCTGCGCCACGATGCCGGCAGTGCGGTGTTCTTCGAATGCGGTTTCCGGAACAGCGTGGATGTCGCGGCGCCAGGCCAGCATGTCCTGGCGGATGTCGTCGGCAATGTCGGGGTCGCGGTGCATGGGTAATCTCTGCTACGGGTGGGTTCAGTGGAAGAACTCGGCAATCAGCGTGGCGCCGAGGAAGGTACCGGCCGTGGCCGTCAGCGAAACCACCACGATGCGCCAGCCGAGCAACCGGAACACCGGCAGGTCCTTGGCCACCGAGAAGCCCGCCAGCGCCAGCACCGGCGTGGTGAAGGTCATGAAATTGAGTTTTTCCGTCATGGCGATGACGGCGTCGGAGAACGGGAACATCCCCGGCACGCCGATCAGCGTGACCACCACCGACATCGTCAGCAGCAGCGGCACGCGCGGGAACACGCGCTTGAGCAGGTCGCAGGCCGCCACGATGGCAATGGCCACCAGGATGCCCTTGAGCGATACCGACAGCGGCACGTTGTATGACAACTTGTTGCCGATCAGCACGCCGGCGCCGACCACGAACCAGCCCAGCGCGGCATCCCGCGCCGAGGTGCCATGCGCCAGCGCGCCATCGAGCTTGACGTCCTGCACCTCGCGCATGGCGTCACGGCGCGAGAAGCGGCCCAGTACCGGCTCCAGCTTGCCGTACAGCCATGAGCACAGCGGCAGCGACAGGAACAGCGTGAAATAGAAGCCGGCCACCGAGGTCAGCAGGTTCGACGCCGCGGCAATCGCCATGATCTCGGAAGCCTGCCCGGGGTGCTGCGCGACGATGGCGCCGACGGCCGCCGCCATCAGGCTGCCCGAGCCCACGCCGGCACCCATGGCCAGCGAACGCGGATCGAAGATGCCCAGGCTGCTGACAAACCCCGACAGCACCGCGATGAAGAGCGCGCCCAGCACGGTGCCGGTGATGTACTCGGCCAGCACGCCGCGGCCTTCCGGCGACGCCATGCCGTATTTCTCGCCGATGATGACGATATTGCCCTCGCGCCCAACCGAGAAGGTCGCGCCGACGGCCTCGCGCTTGATGCCGAGCAGCAAGGCCAGCGGCAGGCCCAGCGCCAGCGTCCCGAGCGCGTGCCCGAACTCCTGGAACAGCAGCGCCCAGCCCGCGTCCTTGAGCTGCGGCAGCGCGCCGCCCACGGTCAGGCCGAGCTTCACCACGAACAGCAGCAGCCCGGCATTGAGCAGCCCGGTGGCAAGCGATTGCAGCGGCGCGTCGATGCGCACCGCGCGCGGCACGTTCCGGGCCGCGATGCCCCACGCCGCGGCCATCAGCAGCGCCCACAGCATCGGCATCAGCACGACCTTGCCGGGCCCCAGCTTGAACTGCACCGCGCCAATGGTTTCGGCAATCGCCACCACGACCAGCGTGACAACGGCCAGTCGTACCTTGCCACTGCCGGTGACGGCGGCAATCGGGGAAGCGGACGCAAGCGCCGGCTGGGCAATGGGGTTGGTCATCGGGTGTCTCCGCGGGAAGGCTGCTTATGTCGCACAAACGTGCTCTCTTCGGCATTCCGGTTCGATCTTGACCGCTTACCGGGAAGGATCAGGCTAGTATTCCGGCGCCTGAGCGTTTCATCAATGATCGTGATATGGGAAACTTGTTGCATTCAATGCAACGCTCAAGCGGAGTGACACGTGCTTTCGATGGACGACAAACTGGACACGCGGCGCGTGCGCTACTTCATGCAGGTGCTCGACAGCGGCTCGGTCCGCGGCGCCGCCGAAGTCCTCGACATGGACCCCTCAGCCGTCAGCCGGGCCATCGCCGTGCTGGAGAAAGACTGCGGCACGCGCCTGCTGGAGCGGCATGGCCGCGGCGTGGTTGCCACCGAGGCGGGCGATCTGCTGGCCGCCTATGTCCGCAACCAGAACAACCAGAAGCAGCAGTTGCTGGCCGAACTCGACAGCATCCAGAAGGTGGCGCGCGGCCATATCGACATCGTGGCGGGCGAAGGTTTCGTGGAATGGCTGATGCGCCATAGCCTGCGCACCTTCATGCTGGCCCACCCGGGCATCACGGTGGACCTGTCGGTGGGCAGCACCGACGAGATCGTGCAGCGCATTGTCGATGGCAGCGCCCATATCGGACTGGTGTTCCAGCCGCCCAGGGACGCGCGGCTGCGCTGCCACCACGCCCATCCGATGCCGATCCAGACCCAGGTGCTGGCCTCGCACCCGCTGGCGCAGCTGGGCCGGCCGCTGGACCTGCAGGACCTGCTGCCCTACCCCGGCGCCACCCTGCACCGGACCTTCGGCGTGCGCCAGCACATCGAGGCCGCAGAGATCAGCGAGGGCGTGCGCCTGCAGTCGCTGCTGACCACCTCGTCATTCAATGCGCTGGGGCATTTCGCGGCGGCGGGGCTTGGCTATGTCCTGTGTACGCGCCTGGCCTTGTGGAACCAGCTTAACGAGGCGCCCGTGGTGTCGCTGCCAATGAAAAACCCCCTGCTTTACCAGGGGGAAATCCAGACCGTGTCGCGCCAGGGCCGGGTGTTGTCGCCGCCGGCGGCACGGCTGTTGCGGCAGATCGTGGGGGATTTCTCGGCGCTGATGACTGGGGAGTAGGCCCTACTCCGCCGTTGCGCCGGAGGCCTTCACCGCCTTGCCCCACTGGTCGCGCTCGCTGCGCATGAAGGCATCGAAGGCTGCCGGACCCAGCACGCCTGGCCGGCCGCCCAGTTGCTGCAGCCGCTGGCCAAACTCCTTGCGCGCCAGGATGGCGGCTACCGACCGGTGGACCGCATCGATCACCGGCTGCGGCGTACCGGCGCGCGCCACCAGCCCGAACCACCCGGTGACCACGAAGTCGTCCACGCCTGCCTGCGCCATGGTCGGCACCTGCGGCAGCCCGGGCACGCGCTCCGTGCCCGTCACCGCCAGGGCCCTGACGGTGCCCGCGCGCAGCTGACCCTCCGCCGACGGCAGGTTGTCGAACATGAACGCCACCTCTCCAGACATCACCGCCGCCAGGCCCAGGTTGGCGCCCTTGTACGGCACGTGCAGCGCGTCGATGCCGGTGCGTAGCTTGAACAGTTCGCCCGACAGGTGCGTGGTCTGGCCGATGCCGGATGAGCTGAAGGTGAGGCGCCCCGGCTGCGCCGATGCCAGCCGCTTCAGGTCCGCGACGTTGCGCACCGGCGAGTCGGCCTTGACCACCAGCACATTGGGAAACACCAGCACGTCGGCAATGCCGGCCATGTCGGCGGGCGTGTACGGCAGCTTGGGGTACAGGCTGTAGTTGATGGCATTGACGCCGGTATTGCCCATCATCAGCGTGTAGCCGTCCGCCGGTGCCCGCATCAGCGCCTGGGCGCCGACAATGCCACCGCCGCCGGGCCGGTTCTCGACCAGCACCGGCTGGCCCCAGCTGCCGGCCAGTTCCTTGGCCAGCAGCCGCGCGGTGATGTCGCCGCTGCCGCCAGGCGGGCCTGGCACGATCAGCGTGACCGGACGGTCGGGGTAGCCGGCGGCATGCGCCACGCCGCTGCAGAGCATCGCCAGCAAGGCGATGCCTGCCATGCGAAGCCAGGCAAGGCGGGCAGCGTTCCGATACAGGTTTGCATTCATCACGATCTCCTTGGGCGGCCTTGCGCCCGGTCAGCGACGCACCAGCGGACAGCCCGATTCCGCCAGCGGCTTGAAGGCCTTGTCGCCCGGAATGGTGGCCAGCAGCTTGTAGTAGTCCCACGGGTATTTCGATTCGGACGGGCGCTTCACCTCGAACAGGTACATGTCGTGCACCATCAGCCCATCGTCTCGGATGCGGCCGTTCTTCGCGTAGAAGTCCGCCACGGGCAGCTCGCGCATCTTGCGCATCACCGCGGGCGCCTCGGTCGAACCGGCGGCCTGCACGGCCCTCAGGTAGTGCAGCACGGACGAATAGACGGCCGCCTGGCTCATGTTCGGCATGGCCCTGACTTTGTCGAAATAGCGCCGCGAGAAGGCCCGCGTCTCCGCGTTCATATCCCAGTAGAACGCTTCGGACAGGACCATGCCCTGTGCGGTCTGCAGGCCGATGGCATGGACGTCGTTGATATACATCAGCAGGCTGGCCAGCCGCTGCTTGCCGCCGGCACGGATACCGAACTCGCGCGCCGACTTGATGACGTTGACCAGGTCGCCGCCAAAGCTGGCCAGGCCGATCACGCCGGCATCGCTGCCTTGCGCCCGCACCACCGCGGACGAAAAGTCGGACGCGCCCAGCGGGTGGCGTACCTCGCCGGCCACGCTGGCGCCCTCCTGCTCCAGCGCGGCCCGGGCCGCATTGACGATGTCATGGCCGCCGGCGTAGTCGGCCGTGATGAAGTACCAGCGCTTGCCGCCCTGCCTGGCCACGGTACGCGCGACCGAGTTGGCCAGCGCATAGGAGTCGTAGGCGTAATGCACGGAAGTGGCCGAGCACAGGTCGCCGGTCAGCCGGTCCGATGCCGGACCGCTGAGCACCAGCACCTTGCCTTTCTCGCGGGCGACGTTGAGCACGGCCAGCGCCGTCGACGAGCCCGTCACGTCATGGATGGCGTCGACCTTGCGCACGTCGAACCATTCGCGCGCCTTGCTGGCGGCAATGTCGGCGCGGCCCTGGTGGTCGGCCACCACCAGTTCCACGTCGCGCCCCAGCACCTTGCCGCCGAAGTCGGCAATGGCAAGCTGGGCTGCCGTGGCGGTGCCTTTGCCGGAGATGTCGGCGTAGACGCCGCTCATGTCCAGGATCAGGCCGATCTTGACGGACTCGGCGGCGCGCGCGGGCTGCGCCGCCAGGCCCAGCGCGGACCATACCGTCACGCATACACATGCCGCGGCAAATCGGCGCGCGCGTGCCAGGCCCTGCCATTGAAGTTGCATAGCTGTCTCCTCGCCGTACGATGCGGCGTTGTCGGGTCTTGCGATGGGGTGGGAGCGTCTTGCGTCGCTGGTGCGGACGGCTACCCGGCCATCAGTCCGGTGTCGCGGATCATTGCGGTCCAGCGCTCGCGCTCGGACTGCAGGAACCTGGCATAGCCGGCAATGGTGCCGCCGGTGGGCGTGACCCCCAGCGCCACCATGCGCTCGCGCATCGCGGGCGCGCCGATGGCCGCTGCCGCCGCCGTGTGCAGGCGCTCGGCAACCGGCGCCGGCGTCCCGGCCGGCACGAACAGGCCGTTCCAGATCGGCACGGCATAACCGGGAAAGCCCAGTTCCGCCACGGTCGGCACGTCCGGCATGCTGGCCGTGCGCTCGGCGCTGATGGTGGCAAGCACGCGCACGCGGCCGTCCTGCACCAGCGGGCGCGTGAATGGCACGGTCATCACGGCCACGTCGATGCGGCCTTCCAGCAGGTCGGCCAGCGCCGGGCTTTCGCCCTTGTACGGCACGTGCACCATCGATACGCCGGCACGCTTGCTCAGGTATTCGAGTGCGACATGCAGCGGACCAAGCATGCCGGTGGACATGTAGGAAACCGCCCGCGGCCGCTTGCGCGCCGCCGCGAGCAGATCGTCGAGCGAGCGGTACGGGCTGCCGGCTGCGACCGTCAGCACATAGTCGACATTGCAGAGGTAGGCCACCGGCATCAGGTCCCGCACCGGGTCATACGGCAGCGACGGCTGCGTGTAGGCCAGCACGATGTTGGTGCCCACGCCCCCGAGCAGCACGCTATAGCCGTCAGCCGGGCTCTTGGCCACGGCCGTGGCCCCGATGGCGCCCGCCGCTCCAACGCGGTTGTCCACCACCATCGGCTGGGCCAGCGAGGACTCCATGGCGCGGCCCAGCAGCCGGCCCAGCGTGTCGGTGGCGCCGCCGGGGGCGAACGGAACGACCAGGCGCACCGGCCGGTTCGGATAGGCGCCGGCACCGGTCGTAGCCAGCGCCGACGTGGCCGGCCAGCCCAGCGGCGCCAGCAGGCCGGCGGACAGGCCGCGCAGCACGCTGCGCCGCCGCGCTGACACACCGCGCTCCCGCGCGCTCCCCTTGCCGCTCGCGGCGCCCACATCATGATCGCCACCCGTCTCGGTGCCGCCTTGGCCGCGGCCCTCTGCATCCAGCACTTTCATGTCGTGTCTCCTCTCTTTGCGTGGCCCGCGCACGGTTCGGTGCCGGCGTCGGGAAATCACTGGCGCCCGGCCCGGCTCAGACCCGGACCGCGCTGACCGTAAGGCCGCCGTCGATATGCAGCGTCTGCCCCGTCATGAACCCGGAACGCTCGTCCAGCAGGAAGGCGATCGCATGCGCGATCTCTTCCGGCGCGCCCACGCGCTGAACCGGCACCGCCGCCATCAGCGCCCGGGTCTTGGGGTCGTCCGGCGGGCTGGCCGTGCGGAACAGCTCGGTGGCGATCGGCCCGGGGGCGATCACGTTCACCGTGATGCCGGACGCCGCCAGCTCCAGCGCCCAGGTGCGGCTCATGCCGATCACCGCGGCCTTGCTGGCGCTGTACGCGGTGCGGTTCACCTTGCCCAGTGCCGCGCGCGACGACAGGTTGACGATGCGCCCGGCGCCCTGCGCGCGCATGCCCGGCAGCAGCGCCTGGGCGCACACCAGCGCCGCATTGACATTGACGCGCATCGCGTCGTCCATGTCGGCGAGCGAGGCGTCGTCCAGCGAGGTGGTCGGCGCCATCGCCGCATTGTTGACCAGCGCATAGAACGGTTCCTGCGCGGCCAGCCGCGACACCAGCGCCCGCGTCTGCGCCAGGTCGTTCAGGTCGCAGCAATGAAAGGCCGGGTCGTCAGCCAGGTCTGCCGGCCGGGTCCGTGCCAGGCCAATGGCCTCATATCCATCCTCGCGCAGGCGCGCCAGCGTGGCGCGCCCGATACCCTTGCTCGCGCCGGTGACCAGCACGCGTCGTCTCGTAGCCATCGATACTCCTTGTATTAAGAAATGCGGTGCGGTCCCTGGCGCTGTGCGCCCAGCACCTTGCGTCCGATGATCAGCTTCTGGATCTCCGAAGCCCCTTCGTAGATGCGCATCGGCCGCACGTCGCGGAACAGCTGCTCGATCACGCACCCTTGCGTGATCCCGAGCGCGCCGAACAGCTGCACGGCGCTGTCCACCACGCGGAACGCGGCCTCGGTCCCGCCCAGCTTGGCCATCGCGGCCTCGCGGGTGATGGTGGCCTGGCGCACGTCGCGCAGCCACGCGGCGCGATAGACCAGCAGCGCGGCGGCTTCCATGTCCAGCGCCATGTCGGCCGCGCGCATGCGCACCGTGTCCATCTCGGCCATGGGCTTGCCGAACAGCGAGCGGCTGCCCATGCGCGCCACGGTCTCGTCCAGCGCGCGGCGCGCGATCCCGACGGCGGCGGCGCCGACCGACGAGCGGAAGATGTCCAGCACCGACATCGCCACCTTGAAGCCGTCGCCCGGCGCACCCAGCAGGTGGGCGGCCGGCACTTCGCAATGGCGCAGGTGCAGCGTGGCCAGCGGGTGCGGCGCGACGATCTCCAGGCTGGTGTCGATGGTCAGCCCGGGGCTGCCGGCTTCGACCAGGAAGGCGGACAGCCCCTTGGCGCCGGGCGCCTGTTCGGAGCGCGCCACGATCACGTAGTAGTCGGCAATGCCGCCGTTGGAGATATACGTCTTGGCGCCGTCCAGCACATAGACATCGCCGCGCCGCGTGGCGGTGGTCGCGGTAGCGGCCACATCCGATCCGCCCTCGGGCTCGGTCAGCGCAAAGGCCGCAATCTGCCCGCCTTGCCGGCAGCCGTCCAGAAATCGCTCGCGCAAGGCGGCGCTGCCATGCAGCCACAGCGGGGCGGCACCGATGCCTTGCATCGAGAACACAAAATCCGCCAGCGCCGAGCCATACGACAAGGCTTCGCGCACCATGCAAACCGAGCGCAGGTCCAGCGCCGGGCGTGCGTCACCTTGCAGCGTAGGCACCGAGTAGCGCAGCAGCCCGGCCTGGCCCAGCTCGGCGGCCAGGCGGCGGCATTGGGCCGGCAGCGGCAGGGCCTCCAGTTCCGGCGCCAGCGCGGCCTGGCGCTGCTGCCAGTCATCGAGTTCGCGCGCCAGGGCGGCATGGCTGGCGTCGAAGAAGGGAAGATCCCAATGGGTCCATTTCAGCATCGTGCAGTCTCCTCGGCCGCCAGCATCTGCTGGGCCATCGTGCGCAGTTCGTTCTTGCGGACCTTTTCGCCGTTCGGGCTCGGGGTCACCGGAAAGGCATCGACCCGGAACACGCGGATCGGCACCTTGAACACCGCCAGCTGCGCCTTGCATGCGGCCAGCACCGCGGCCTCGGCATGGGTATAGCCGCTGCGGCCCATGACGAAGGCCACCGGCCGGGCGCTGCCGTGGGCCTCCACGGCGACCACCTGGCACGCAGCGGCGCCGCTGGCCGACAGCACCACCTCTTCGATCTCCAGCGGATTGACCAGGTAGCCGCCGATGCGAAGCACATCGCCGATGCGCGACAGGTGCGTGAAGCCGCCATCGCCGTTCAGGTAGGCCAGGTCGCCGGTACGCAGGTACCCATCGTCGGTAAAGGCGGCGGCAGTGGCCGCGGCGTCATCGAGATAGCCAAGCATGACGTCGGGGGTGAGCAGCTCGAGTTCACCGGATTCACCCGGCGGCAGGCACTCGCGGGTCTCCAGCGAGCGCACGCGCACGCGCGCCGCCGGCGCCAGCGGCACACCTCCCGATTGCTCGCGCCGCGCCAGCGGGGCTTGTGCCGGCTGGCTGGCGAACAGCGCCAGGGTTTCACTCAGGCCATAGCAGCCGCGCATGGCAATGCCGCGCTGCTGCGCCCGTTGCGGCAAAGCCGTCAGCCCCGGCGTGAAGTTGGCATGCCCGTACATGCGCAGCACAGGCGGCTTCCATTCCGGGCCGCCCGCGTCCAGCAGCTTGTCCAGCATGTCGTTGGTGCCGAACATGTGCGTGATGCCGTCCGCCACCAGCAGGCGCGCGGTCTCGGCCGGCTCGAAGTTCTCGACCAGCGTCAGCGGCGCCTGGGCGGCCAGCGCGGTCATGGCAACGGTGTAGCCGAAGGCGCCGCAAAGCGGGATCGCCAGCAGCAGCCTGGCGTCGCCGCCCTGCATGGCAAGGGCGGCCGCCACGTCGCCCGCGTGCCGCGCCACCCGGCCCTGGCCATGGACGATCAGCTTGGGCTGGCTGGTGGTGCCGGACGAGGACAGGATGATGCACGCATCGCCGGGCTCGCCACCGGCAACAGCATCTGGCGCAGCGCCAGCCAGGTCATCCAGGTCAACGCGCGCCAGCCGTGGCCACGGGTGCGCCACCGCGCCGGCGCGGCCCAAGGGCGCGTGCACCGGCGTCTGCAGCAATGGCACCGCCAGCGCAAGCGTGGCGAGGCTGTGCGGCTCCACCGCGCCCATCAGGGCGTCATAATCCTTGCCCCGGTACGCCGGCATGTACACCAGCGCCTTGCAGCGGGCACGGCGGATGAAGTCGCCGGCTTCCATTGCGCCATACCGCATGTTCAGGCTCATGACGCTTGCGCCGATGCGGGCGCAGGCAAAGGCAACGCCAAGCCAGTCCGGCACGTTCGGCAGCCACAGGCCCACCACGTCGCCGCGGCCTATGCCATGCCGGCGCAGGCCGCCGGCGATGCGCAAGGCGCGCTCGCGCAGCGCGCCGTACGTGATCGCGCTGCCCTCGAAGCGCAGCGCCACCGCATCGGCAGGCGCGGCGTCAAGCAAGTCGAACAAGGTACGTTCCACCATGATCGCTCCCGCTCAGACCGTGCCAACCGGTGTCACCGGCGAGCCCACCGCGCCAGGCAGCCGCAGCGGCGGCGCGGTCAACAGGAAGCGGTTGCGCCCGTTGGCGCGCAGCCATTGCGCCAGGGGTGTCAGGTACCAGAGCTCTCCAAACGGCATGCCCAGCTTGAACAGGCATAGCTCATGCAGCGGCAGGAAGGCGCACGGGCCCGCCTGCGGGCGCGCGGGGATGGCCTCCACGCCGTAGTTGTCAGCCACGATGGCGGCGATCCCGCTGTCGATGATCCACTGGTGCAGCTCGGGGTCGCGCCCGTCAAGCGCCGCGCCGAAACGCTCGGCCATGTCCGGCTCAGGCTGGCGGTTGCGCTTCAGCAGCAGTTGCGCAAACCCCGTGTGCAGGCAAAGGATGTCGCCCGGCTCGACCGTCACGCCATCGTCGCGCATGATCTGCGCCAGTTGCCGGTAGCCAACGCGGGTATGCCCGTCGCCAAGGTGCGCGCGCAGGTCCACCATCACCGCACGGCCCTGCACGCCGTGCTCGGCAATCTTCTCGATGCCAAGCGCCAGTGCGCGCGACTGGCCGTCCAGCGCCGGATCATCGTCCGGCCCCTGCACGTCGATGCCCGCCCGGAAGCCGTTGTAGTAGACCATCTCGCTGACGCCGTCGCCGTCGGCGTCAAAATGCCCGCCCACGTGCGCCAGCGCATCCCATTGCGTCGAGTACTGCAGGAACATGTGCACGTAGTCGTCGCAGACCACGTCAGTGAGGTCGGCGTTTTCGCGCGCCAGCGCGAAGTTCATGCCCAGCCCCAGCGCGCGCGGCGTCGGCTTGATGACGGGCGGGTGGCGCCGCGGGTTCAGGGCGTTGCCGCCCGGGAAGTCCAGCGGCAGGCTCAGGCAGAAGCGCAGCCCTTCCCTGACCTCCGCCGCGCCCTGCCTGACCTTCTCCGGCGTGATCAGGTTGAGGCGGCCCAACTGGTCGTCGGGCCCGAAATCGCCCCAGTTGGATTGCTCGGGCCGTTGCTGCCAGCGCGCCGTGCGCCGGGTTGCGGCACCTTCAACCGGCCGGGCATGGGGGGCGTGCACGTACTTGTACTGGGTCATGTCGTCTCCTCTGGAATGGTGGCCACTGGCGTCCCGGTGCCGGGCGCGGCTCCCGGACGCTGGCCGTGGTCTCTGTTTTCTATTCCAGCGGAACGTCGATTACACTACAAGCAATTTTGATTAGTTTGATTACATTGTGATCATGACCAAAAACCAGGCTGCCAAGGGGCCGGCGGAAACCGGCGTGGCAGGCACCCAGAGCCTGTCGCGCGCACTGGCTCTGCTCAAGTGCATCGGCGCCGCCCATGAGCGCGGCATCGAACTGGCGGAACTGCTGGCGGCAACCGGGCTGGACCGCAGTACCGCGTTCCGGCTGGTGTCGGGGCTGGTGCATGCGGGCTTTGTCGAGCGCGAGGCGGACACCAAGAAGTACCGCCTCGGCATCGAATCCATGCAGCTTGGCCTGACTGCGATGAGCCGGGCGCCAGTGCTGGTCAGTTGCCGCCCGATGCTGCAGTCGCTGGCCCGCCAGACCGAGGACACGGTGTTCCTGGTCATCCGCAACGGCGACTACGGACACTGCCTGCATATGGAAGAAGGCAGCTACCCGATCAAGGCCCATACCCTGATGGTCGGCAGCCTGCGCCTGCTGGGGATCGGCACCGCCGGGCTGGCCTTGCTGGCCAGGCTGTCCGATGCGGAGATCGACGCGCTATACCGGCGCCATCGCGACGAATACGACGCCGCCGGCCTGACGCGGCTGCGCCTGCTCGAACTGGTGGAGCGCACGCGGCGCCAGGGCTATTCGGAAAGCGAAAACCTGGTGACCGCGGGCGCCGGTGGGGTTGGCGCCGCGTTCGAGATCAGCCAGGGGCACTACGCCGCCTTGAGTGTCGCCTCGGTGATGTCCCGGATGAACAAGGCCAGGCGCACATGGGTGGCCGGGTTGGTGCTTGAGGAAGTCCGGAAGGCGGAAATGCAGTTGCGCGCGGCGCTGCAGTGAAACGGTCCGCGCCGCTGAACTCGCCGAGCGCCGATCAGACCACGCCCTCTGCCCGCAGCCGGGCCAGCTCCTCATCCCCGATGCCAAGCCGCCCATAGACCTCGGCATTGTGTTCGCCCACATCCGGCCCGGTACGCGGTGACGGCGGCGCATAGCCCGAGAAGCGCGGCACCACGCATGGCGCCGGCACCGAGCCCAGATCCGGATCGGGCAGCCGGACGATGGCCTGGCGCGCCGCCATCTGCGGATCGTCGACGATATCGGCGATGCTGAATACCTTGCTGAACGGCACCTGGCACTGCACCAGCCGCGCCGCCACGGCGGCATAGGGCTGCGCGGCAAACCACTCCGCAATGCTGCCGTCCAGCGCTTCGATATTGCGCACGCGTCCGGCGTTGGTGGCGTATTCCGGCGCCTGCGCCAGTTGCGGTGCGCCCATGGCCTCGGCCAGCCGGCGGAAGGTGGCGTCGGAGGAGGCCACTACCGTGACCCAGATCTCGTCCGCGGTGCGGTACATGTTGGACGGCGCCGCGTAGGTGGTGCGGTTGCCGGCGCGCTGGCGCACATGCCCCAACTGTTCATATTCGATGGCCAGCGGATCCAGCAGGCGGAACAACGCCTCGGTGGCGGCCAGGTCGATCTCGCGGCCGCGCTGGCCGGGCCTGGCGTGCTGCTCTGCCACCGCAGTGGCAATCGCAAAGGCGCCGAACAGCCCGGCAATCATGTCTCCCACCGGGTAGTTCATATGCATCGGCCCGCTCTGCGCGGTGCCCGCCAGGTTGGTGAAGCCGCTCCTGGCTTCAAAGATGCGGGCAAAGCCCGGCCGCGCCGCATCGGGCCCGGTCTGGCCGAAGCCGGTCAGCCGCAGCACGATCAGCTTCGGGTTAGCCGCATGCAGGGTGTCGAGATCCAGCCCCCAGCGCGCCAGCGTGCCGGTGCGGAAGTTCTCGACCAGCACATCGAACTGGGGCAGCAAGCGCAGGAAGATCTCGCGGCCGCGCGGCGTGCGCACGTCGAGCGAGATGCCGCGCTTGCCGCGATTGGTCACCTTCCAGTACAGGGCGTGGTCCTCGGTAACCGGCTCCAGCCCGCGCAGCGGATCGCTGCCGTCGGGCAACTCCAGCTTGACCACATCGGCGCCCATGTCGGCACACAGCGTGGCGGAAAACGGGCCGGCCACCACGGTGGCCATGTCGAGGATGCGCAGTCCGCCCAGCGGGCCCGTGCAGTGTGCGTCTGGCGATACAGCGTGTGTGTCCTGGTCTTGCATGGCGGGCCTCCGGCGGCATTGGCGTCTGCTGCAAGGTGGCAGGCGGCTGGCCCGGATGCAAGCACGGTTTCGCTGTGCGGAACGGTCGTGCTACAACATTGACGCCCCCATCTCCGGATCCCAGCATGGAACCCAAGCAACCACCGCACAGCATGGACCGCAACCCGGAACACCTGCCCCTGCCAGGCCTGGCCAGCGAAGATGCACTGGCCACTGACCGCCAGTTCGCCACCAACCTGGCGCGCGGGCTGGAGGTGCTGCGTGCCTTCACGCCGTCCAGCCCGGTGCTGGGCAACCAGGACATCGTGGCGCGCACGGGGCTGCCCAAGGCGACGGTGTCGCGGCTGACCTACACGCTGGGGCTGCTCGGCTTCCTGAGCCGCGTGCCCGGCAACCAGAAGTACCGGCTGGGCGCCGGCGTGCTGGCGCTGGCCTACCCGATGCTGGCCGGGCTGGCGATCCGCCAGGTGGCGCGGCCGTATATGGAGGCGATTGCGCGTGAAACCGGCTGCACGGTGAACCTGGGCATGCGCGAGCGGCTGTCGGTAGTGTACGTGGACAGTTGCCGGCTGGATCCCGGCAACCTCTACCAGCCGGACATCGGCAGCACCCGGCCGCTGCTGGCCAGCGCGATCGGCCGCGCGGTCTTGCTGGCCTGCAGCGCCGACGAGCGCACGGCACTGCTGAACCGGCTGCGCGTGGACGATCCGGAGCGCTTCAACGTCGAGCGCCAGATGTGGGCGGACGACCAGAAGCACTTCCGCGCGCACGGTTACTGCCTGAGCCGCGGCGAGTGGCGGCCAGAGATCCACGCGATCGCGGCACCCGTGCGCCAGTCGCTGCACGAAGACCCGTTTGCGCTGAACTGCACCATCGCCGCATCGCGCAACCGCGACAACATGCTGGAGCGCGAGGTGGCGCCAAGGCTGCGCGAGGCGGTGCGGCAGATCGAACTGAGCTGCGCGCGCTAAGCGACAGGATGCAGCAATGCAGTCCGCCGGCGATGTCGCCGGCAATGACAAGCGGCCCGCCAGAGGCCCGCATGAAAACGCGCCGCGGGGAAATCCCCCGGCGCAGGCAACCCAAGGAGACAAGATGGATGCCATCCAACCATTGCGCCGGCTCGCTGCCGGCATGCTGGCCTGCGCCGCGCTGATGCCGCTGCCATTGCTGGCCGCCCCTGACAATGCGGCGCGCTTCCCGGACCACCCGATACGGATCATCGTGCCGTTCTCGGCGGGCGGCGTGGTCGACTCCGTCACCCGCATCACCGCGGAGAACATGGCCAAGGTACTGAAGCAGCCCGTCATCGTCGAGAACAAGACCGGCGCCGGCGGCGCCATCGGCGCGGACTTCGTCGCCAGGTCGCCCGCCGACGGCTATACGCTGCTGGCGGTCAGCCCCAGCTATGTGGTCGGGCCGTTGCTGAACCCGTCGATCCAGGGCAAGAGCGGCAAGGACTTCCGCGCGGTGGCGGGCATTGGTGCCGTACCCAACGTGATCGTGGTGCCGGCTTCGTCGCCGCTGCGCACGCTGCCTGAACTGCTCGATGCCGCGCGCAGCAAGCCCGGCACGCTGACCTACGCCAGCGCGGGCGTCGGCACCTCGAACCATCTGTCGGCCGAACTGCTGGCGCAGATGACGCACGTGAAGCTCACCCACGTGCCCTACAAGGGCCAGCCCGAGGCCATGAGCGACCTGCTGGGCGCGCGCGTCTCGATGATGGCGCTGACCTCGGCCATTGCCCGCCAGCAGGTGCAAAGCGGCAAGCTGCGCGCGCTGGCGGTGACTTCGGCAAAGCGCTCGGCCGTGATGCCCGACGTGCCCACCGTGGCCGAAGCCGCGCGCCTGCCCGACTATGAAGTGGGCGGGTGGTTCGGCCTGGTCGCGCCGCAGGGCACGCCGGACGCGGTGGTGCGCAAGCTGGCCGAGGCCGCCGCGCAGGCCACATCGGACCCCACCACGGCACGCCGCCTGGCCGAACTCGGCATGGACCTGGCACCGCAATCCACCGCCGCATTCGACCGCTTCCTGGACACGGAAACCAGGAAATGGACCGGCGTGCTGAAGACCGCCGGCATCACGGCACAGTAGCCGCATACGCTCATCCAACCTACCGGAAACATCCCATGATCCGCGACTCCGCCCGCCAGCAAGCGCTGCTTGCCGATATCCGCCGCTTCGTGCTCGAAACCTGCATCCCGCTAGAGGCGGAGATCGACCGCACCGATGTCATCCCCGAGCCCGTGGTCGAGCAGATGCGCCGCCTCGGCCTGTTCGGCCACAGCATCCCTGAAGCGTACGGTGGCGCAGGGCTGACCACCGAGGAACTGGCGCTGGTGAACATCGAGGTCTCGCAGGCCGCCACCGTGTTCCGTGCCCGCTTTGGCGGCAACACCGGCATCGCCTCCGAATCGCTGGTGGCCGACGGCACCGAAGCGCAGCGGCAGCGCTACCTGCCGCAACTGGCCTCCGGCAAAGTGACCGGCTGCTTTGCGCTGACCGAACCGGAAGCCGGCTCCGATGCGACATCGCTGCAAACCACCGCAAGGCAAGACGGCGATCACTACGTGCTGAACGGCAGCAAGTGCTTTATCACCAATGCCCCGATCGCGGACCTGTTCACCGTGTTCGCCCGCACCGATCCCGATACGCCCGGCGCGCATGGCATCAGCGCCTTCCTGATCGAGCGCGGCACCCCCGGCCTCAGCACCAGCGAACCGGAACGCAAGATGGGACAGCACGGCTCGCCGGTTGGCGATGTCTACCTGAAGGACTGCCGCGTGCCGGCCAGCGCCATCGTCGGCGGCAAACCCAATGTCGGCTTCAAGACGGCGATGAAGGCGCTCAACAAGCAGCGCATCAACCTGGCCGGCCTGTGCGTGGGGCCCGCCATCCGGCTGGTCGACGAGATGGTCCGCTACGCGGCGCAGCGCCGGCAGTTCGGCAAGCCGATCGCGGACTACCAGCTGGTGCAGCAGATGATTGCCGACAGCAATACGGAACTGCACGCCGCCCGCGCACTGGTGCTCGACACCGCGCGCAAGCGCGACGCCGGCGAGGACGTGACCATGGAGGCGTCGATGTGCAAGCTGTTCGCCTCGGAGATGGCCGGCCGCGTGGCCGACCGCGCGGTGCAGGTATTTGGCGGCAGCGGCTATATGGCGCGCACCGTGGCCGAGCGCTTCTATCGCGATGTGCGGCTGTTCCGGCTGTATGAGGGCACGACGCAGATCCACCAGCTCAATATTGCGCGCAGGACGATGGAGGCGCGTGGGGCAGCGCTGGAGGGGAGCGGGCCTGAGCCAGATGCGAGGCAACCGGCGCGGTAGCCGGATGGCGTCCTTGCTGACTATCTGACTATCCGAGCGCGCTGGCAGCCAGCGCGTCCATGAACGCCTGCCGCAGCGGCGTCTGCTCGGTGTCCCGGCGCCGGAGCACGCCGACCATGCCCTCGCGCCGGTATGGCAGCCGCAATATCGCCACCTGCCCCAGGCGACTGAAGAATGCTGCCATCCGGCCTGACATCACGGCCAGCAGCTCTCCCTGCTGCAGCAGCGACACGTTGGCAAGCAACGTCGCGCTCTCGATCCGCACGCATGGCGCGGGTTCGCCGGCCAGTGCCAGTTCGTAGTCCAGCTCGCGCCGGATCTGGCTGGTCACGGGCGGCCCCACCCAGGTGTAGGCGCGCGTATCCGCCCACCCGACCTTGCGCTTGCGCGCGAGCGGATGCGTGGGGCCGGCGATCACGCGGATAGTCTCCGGATATAGCAGGTCGCAGCGCAGCGCGCCGTCGATGCCCTGCACTTCGGTACGTCCCATGACGAAGTCCAGCCGCCCTTCGCGCAGGGCCGGCAGCATCTCTTCGACGGTGCCCTCTGCCAGCGTCAGGTGGGCATCGGGAAAGCGCTCGCGAAACCGGCTGATCGCCGACGGCAGCAGATCGACCGATACGGTTGGCGTCGCGCCGATCGCCAGTTGCCCGGCCGCGCCTTCCGCCATCACGCGAATGGTGGCCTGGGTGCGTTCGATCTCATTGAGGATGGTGCGGGCATGCACCACCAGCGCTTCGCAGAAGCGGGTCGGCACCAGGCCGCGCGAATGCCGCTCGAACAGTGCCACCCCCAGTTCACTCTCCAGCTCGGCCAGCCAGCGGGACAGGGCCGGCTGGGTCATGTTCAGGCGCGCAGCGGTACGGCTGACATTGCGGGTTTCATGTAGCGCCACCAGCACATGCAGCTGGCGGATACGCATCCGTTGGGTCCAATCCATGGTATGAGTTTCAGGTTATAGCAGAGGTCATATTAATCATTTCAATGGAATCGCGGACGATGCAATAATTTTTCCATCCCCCGCAAGCCGCCATTGCCATGCCCCCGTCCAGCATTCCCGCCAGCGCCCGCCCCAATTTCCTGCTGTTCATCACCGACCAGCATCGCGCCGACCATCTCGGCATCTATGGCAACGCCGTGGTGCAGACGCCCAATATCGACCGGCTCGGCAGCCATGGCTGGGTGGCAGAGCGCTGCTATGTGGCCTCGCCGATCTGCATGCCGAACCGCGCATCGCTGATGACCGGGCGCATGCCGTCGGTCCATGGCGCGCGCCACAATGGCATTCCCTTGCCGCTGTCACAGACGACGTTTGTCGAGCGGCTGCGCGATGCCGGCTATCGCACGGGGCTGGTCGGCAAATCGCATCTGCAGAACATGACCGGCCTTGCGCCAGTCTGGCCACGTCCCGGCGATCCGCGCACGGAGGGCGAAGCGCGCCGGCCTGAAAGCGGGCGCTTCGACCAGGAATGGGGACCGGCCTGGCGCGACGATCCTGACTTCGCCATGTCACTGCCGTATTACGGCTTTGCCGACGTGCAGCTGGTGACCGACCATGGCGACACGGCCGGCGGGCATTACCGGCGCTGGCTGGAGCAGCGCCATCCCGAGGTAGCGCGCGCGTGCGGCCAGGAGCATGCCATCCCGACACCTGGCTATGTGTTGGCTGAAGCGCGGCAGGCCTGGCGCACGCGCGTACCGGAAACGCTGTCGACCACGGCATGGATCGGCGATCGCACCATTGACCTGCTCGGGCAATACGCGCAAGAGGACGCCCCCTTCATGATCCAGTGTTCGTTTCCGGATCCCCATCACCCGTTCACGCCACCCGGCCGCTTCTGGGACATGTACCGGCCCGAGGACATGGCCCTGCCGCCCTCGTTCGACGCCGATCCGGCGCTGGCGCCGCCGCACCTGCGCTGGATGCACGCGCAGCGCGACGCCGGCCGCGCCGTCAAGCATACGCCGGCGATGTTCGCCTGCACGGCGCGCGAGGCCCGCGAAGCGCTGGCGCTGAACTATGGCTCGATCGCGCATATCGACGACACCATCGGCCGCGTGATGACGCACCTGGCCGCGCTCGGCCTGGATCGCAACACTGTGGTCCTGTTCACCAGCGACCATGGCGACTTCTTCGGCGATCACCAGTTGCTCTGGAAAGGGCCGCTGCACTACCAGGGCCTGATCCGCACGCCGCTGATCTGGTCGGAACCCGCAGCGCGCACGGCCACCGATGCCCGCGCCGCGCGCAGCCAGGCACTGTGCTCGAGCATCGATATCGCGCCGTCGATCCTCGCGCGCGCGGGCTGCGCGCCCTACAACGGCATGCAAGGCCTGTCGCTGCTGCCCGCCATCGCCGGCGAGGCATTGCCGCGGGAAGCCCTGCTGATCGAGGAAGAGAATCAGCGCACCATGTTCGGCTTCCCGATGCGCACGCGCATGCGGACGCTGCAAACCGCGCGCTATCGGCTCAGTGTGTACGAAGGCGCGCCGTGGGGCGAACTCTACGACCTTGAAAGCGACCCAACCGAATCGCACAACCTGTGGGATGCGCCGGCGCTGGCAGGCACGCGCCAGGCGCTGCTGCACCAGTTGCTGGTCACGATGATCTCGCACAGCGACGCCAGCCCCAATCCAACCGCGCTTGCCTGAATCTGGTCCGCCCGCACCACCAGCGGCAGCATCCCATGACAACAATATCCACGGAGACAACCATGACACCCCGTCCCTTCAGAATGCTGATCGCCGCAGCCATGCTGGCGGCCGCGGTCCCCGCCTGCGCGCAGGATGCCTACCCGGCCAAGCCGGTCCGCCTGATCGTCAACTTTCCTGCAGGTGGCCCGCTCGACACCGTGGCACGGCTCATTGCCGAGCGTGCCGGGCGCGACCTGAAGCAGCCGGTCGTGGTGGAGAACCGCTCCGGCGCCGGCGGCAACATCGGTGCCGAAGCCGTCGCGCATGCGACGCCGGACGGCTACACGTTGCTGATGTCGACTGACACCGTGGTCACCGTCAACCCGTTCGCCTATCGCAAGATGTCGTTCGACCCGGTCCGCGACCTGGAGCCGGTTGGCCTGGCCGGCACCTTCAATCAGGTGCTGGTCACGCATCCCGGCCTGAAAATCCGCGACCTGAAGCAGTTCCTGGCTGCCGGCAAGGACAAAGACCTGTCCTATGCATCGGCTGGCGTAGCATCGCCGGGCCATATCGTGTTCGAAATGCTGAAGGCACGCACGCAGATCCGGGGCACCCATGTCCCCTACAAGGGCAATGCGCCAGCGCTGAGCGACGTGCTCGCGGGCCAGGTACCGGCAGGATTCCTGGCCACGCCGACCGCCGTGCAATACATCAAGGGCGGCAAGCTGGTCGCGCTTGCGGTGTCCGGCCTCAAGCGCGACCCCTTGCTCCCGGACGTGCCGACGGTGGCAGAGACCGGCATCGCCAACTTCGATGCCGAGTTCGCCTTCGTCATGTTCCTGCCCTCAGGCACGCCCGCAGCCATCCGTGCACGCTGGGAGCAGCAGCTCAAGACCGTCTTCGCGGACGCGGATTTCCAGAAGAAGCTGCTGGCGCAGGGCGTGCGGCCGCAGACGAGCAACGGCGCAGCGGCAACGCAATGGCTCGCCGCGGGGCGCACGCGCTGGGGCGAACTGATCCGCAAGCTCGGCGTGTCCCTGGACTGAGCGACTGCCCGGGGCCTTCAGCCCCGCCCCCGCCCCGCCTTCTCCGCCAGCGGCGAGCGCACGCGAAAATGCGCCGCCAGCAGCGCCGCGAATTCCTCCGCGATCTCCGATGGCGCGGAATGCCCGGAGAACGCCATGCGCACCTCCACCGGGCAGCGCGGTGCGAGCGGCACCACCCGCAAGCCGTGCCCGAATACCGCCGCGACATAGGGATTGACGATCCCTATGCCCGCCCCTTCGGCCGCCATCGTGCAAATCGTGCCTGAGTAAGTGGTCTCGATGGTCGCCGACGGCTCGACGCCGGCTTTTTGCATGAGCCGCTGCACCGCCAGGTGCAGCGCATCGTCTGCGTTCAGCAGGATCAGGAACTGCCCGCGCAAGTCGCGCACGCGAAGGGTGTCGCGCGCCGCCAGCGGGTGTTCCGGGTGCATGACGCACACCGCTCCCGACTGATGCACCACGTTGACATCCAGGTGCGGATGGTCGATCTCGCTGGTGGTCAGCACCAGGTCGTACAGGCCATGCAGCAACCCTTCACGCAGCTGGTGCCCGCCGACCGTTTGCAGGCTGATATGCACGTCCGGGTGCCGCTCCGTGAACGGCCGGATCACCTTGGGCATCACCCCCAGCCCGAGCGAAGGCGTGCAGCCGATACGCAGCACGCCGGTGCCGGACTTGCGCAGCACCGCCACGTCCTGCTCGATCCGCGCCAGCCCCTGGAAGTGGTTCTGCACCGTGTCGAACAGGCGCCGCGCCTCCTGCGTCGGCCGCAGCCGGCCCTTCTGGATATCGAACAGCTTCAGTTCAGTCGCCGCCTGCATCTGGGCCAGCAAACGGCTCACCGACGGCTGGGTCGTATGCAGCATGGCAGCGGCCGCGGTCGTGGTTCCGGTCAGCATGACCGCGCGGAACGCCTCGATCTGGCGGAAGTTAAGGGGACGGGACATGGCATCGGCAAGGGACGGGCGAGTCGGGCAATGTATATCAAATCTGCATAGGGTGCATTGAACAAAGAATTATTCAGAATGCCAACCCCTCCTCTACACTCGCTTCGCATTGCCGCTTCCAGACGGCAGGACCAGAACCCAAGGAGAAAAGTGATGAAGCGGCATTCGCCCCGGAATGTTTGGAAAGGCGGGATCGTTGCGGCCGTGCTGGCCATCGCCGGCACCGGCAGCGCGCTCGCCCAGCCGGGTTATCCGGACCACACGATCCGGATCATCGTGCCGTTCAGCGCGGGGGGCAGCTCGGACCTGCAGGCACGCATGCTGGCCGACCGGCTGGGCAAGCTCTACAAGCAATCGGTAGTGGTCGAGAACCGGCCCGGCGCCGGCGGCCATATCGGGGGCAAGGCCGTGGTCGATGCGGCGCCCGACGGCTACACGCTGCTGCTGGGCTCGCTGGGCCTGCACGCCACCTATGCCACCTTCAAGAAGCTGAACTACAACCCCGCCACCGACCTCAAGGTCGTGACGGTGCTGGCCGAGATGCCGCACGTGGTGGTGGTCAACCCGAAGCTGGCGGTGAACAACCTGCAGCAACTGGCCAGCCTGGCGCGCCAGCAGCCAGACACGCGGACCTTCGGCTCGGCCGGCGTCGGGTCCTCGGTGCACATGATGGGCGAGCTGTTCCGCCTCAACGCCAATGCGCCGATCACGCACGTGCCATACAAGGGCAGCTCAGCGGCCATGACGGATCTTCTCGGCGGCCAGATCGACATGATGTTCGAGAATCCGCCCACCACGCTGGCCTATATCCGCTCCGGCAAGCTCAAGGCGCTGGCGGTGACCGGCAAGACCCGCTCGGCCGCGCTGCCCGATGTGCCCACTGCCAGCGAAGCCGGCTACCCGTCGTTCGTGGCGACTTCCTGGACCACGGTTGCGGTTGGCGCCAGGGTGCCCGATGCGATCGCGGACAAGCTCAACGCCGATATCCGCCAGATCGTGGCCACGCCGGAGTTCCGGCAGGGACTGCAAGAGCAGGGCATGACCCCGGTGGCCAATACGCGCGATGCCGCGCAGAAGTTCGTCGCCGCGGAGAAAGTGCGCTGGGACCAGGTGATCCTGAAGGGCAAGATCACCGCCGAATAAGCGGCTTCCATCCGCGCACGGACACTCCCCTTCATGGCTGGACGCGCGGCCAGCCATTGACCTTTCCAGACTTCAGTTTCAACACGGACACACACGCTTCATGTCAACGGAACGCATCATTGCCACGCCGCTGCCCTGCCGCCGCGTCGGCGCGGGCGAGCATCATCACTTCTTCGGCTACTACAACAAGACCAACTGGGACCGCAGCGGCCGCTACCTGCTGGCGCAGCGTGTGCCGATGGCCGATGCCGACCTGACGCCCGGCCTGGTTGCCGAGATCGGCTACTTCGACCTGCATGACAACGACCGCTTCCATCGCGTGGGGGAAACCACCGCGTGGAACTGGCAGATGGGCTCGCAGCTGCAATGGCTGGATGGCGAAGCACAGCGCCAGCTTGTCTACAACTGCCGCAGCCGGGACGCGAAGGCCTTCTATCCCCACCTGGGCGCCACCATCTTCAACCTCGACACCGGCGAAGCGCGCCAGCTGCCGATGCCGGTCTATGTGGTCGCGCCGGACAGCCGTTACGCGCTGTGCGTGGACTACCGCCGCCTCTACGTCACGCACCAGACCATCGGCTACAGCGACCACGGCACCCAGCGCGCGCTGGACAATGCGCCCGCCGACGACGGCATCCACTACATGGACCTGCGCACCGGGCAGACGCGCCTGATCGTGAGCTACGCTGACCTGCGCAACTTCCATCCGCGCGCCTCGATGGACAAGGCCATCCACTGGGTCAGCCACATCGAAATTAACCCGTCCTCATCGCGCGTGCTGCTGCTGCACCGCTGGACCGAACGGGTCGAGGACGAAACCTGCTTCCTGCACCGGCTGATCACGGTCAATCCGGACGGCAGCGACATGCGCTTGCTCGAATGCTCCGACCATCCGCTGCCGCAGCTTGCCGAAGATTTCGATCCGAACGCGGTCGGCACCTTCGACTATGAGAAGTCCGAGTACCAGATCTCCCATCCGCTCTGGCAAGACGATAGCAATATCATCGTGTGGGGACCGCACGCGGGCAGCATCCACTACCACCTCTACCACGACAGCCCCGGCGGCAAGGTTGAAGTCATCGGCGACGGCATCCTGACCGAGAACGGTCACATGACCTTCTCGCCCTCCAACAAGCGCTGGCTGCTCAGCGACACCTATCCCGACGCGCACACCAACGAGCGCGTGCTGTTTCTCTTCGACATGGCGCAGGGCGTGCGCCATGACCTGGGCAGTTACTACACCAGCCCGGTCCTGAAGAAGGAAAACCGCTGCGACCTGCACCCACGCTGGAGCCGCGACGGGTGGCACGTGTGCATCGATTCGATCCACGACTCCGAGCGGCAGATGTATATCGTCGACGTTTCCGCGCTGACCGACGAGGCAGGCCAGGCGTAAGGCGCCCCCCCCCGACACAAGCGTCGCAGCACGCTGCTGCCCTGTACCCCTGCGCCAAAGGCACCAGCCTGGAAGCGCATGGGCAGCGCCCTCTCTCCGAAGCCCCCCTCCCCCACACGCCGCCAGCCGGGTCACGCTGGCGACAATTGCCGCCGGCCGCAACCTGCGTACCTGGCAGTCCCCTTGTCTCCCGCCCTTGGTGCCAAGTCCGATGTTGCCCCGCTTCCTGGCTATGGCGCGCTGCCGCAGCCGCCTGCCTGTAAACAGGGCGTGCAAAAAGGGCGTTCTTCACCAAAACTGGTGATGAGCATTCGGCAGTCCCGGGCCTGACAAGGTCCCGCCAAGCGCGAGCCACGCCCGGTCCGGGCTTCAAGGAGCGGCGCAACAGGTAGCGCAAGCATCACATAAGTGATGCAAAAAGCATTTTGCAGTGAGGAATCGGCCTATTGGCCGGCGAAGGTGCGGCCACGACGCGGCTGTCTCAACCCGGCACCCCCCACTCCAAACGGACGTTGGATTGGTGGAAGTCCGGTCACAATCGCTGAGCAAGGCTGGCACAGTGGTCGCTACGTCAACAGGACTCCCCCGACTTGTCAGCAATGGCACCTCGCCGGAAGGACTGGGTGCGGCCGCGTCGCGCGCGGACGGCAGCTTTTGCCGCAACCGCCATGCAGAGCCTTGCCACCGATCTCACTGATTACCCGACCTGTAGAAGGAAAGCCGATGTTCTCCGAAGCCGAGCCTCCGCACCCGATGCGCCACGCCTCTCGCGCCAAAGCCCCCACGCTGCCGCCATGGATCACGGCGCGGATGGCACAACATTTCGACGAGCGGATGGGCAAGCTCTGGGGCGGCGATCATCTGCTTCACGGACGCACGCCCGGGCCCGATGCGCTGCACCTGAGCAGCAACGACTATCTCTGCCTGCTCGGCGAATCCTCGCTGGTACAGGCGCAGGCGCGGGCCTTCCTCAATGAGGAGCCGGAGTTGCTGATGTCGTCCGTGTTCCAGCACGGCGACACCCCGCAGCGGCGGGTCGAGCGCAAGATCGCAGACCTGATGCAGGCCGAGGACGGGCTGATCGCCCAGTCCGGCTGGGCCGCCAACGTCGGCCTGGTGCAGTGCATTGCCGGCCCCGGCATTCCGGTCTATATCGACATGAACGGGCATGCCTCCCTTTGGGAGGGCATCATCGCCGCGGGCGCGCAGGCCGTGCCGGTGCGCCACAACGATTGCGAGCACGTGCGCCGCCAGCTGGAGCGCTTCGGCCCGGGCGTGATCATGGTGGACTCGGTCTACAGCACCACCGGCAGCGTGGCGCCGCTGGAGGACTATGTCGACCTGGCGGAGGCGTCTGGCTGCGTGCTGGTGGTGGACGAGTCGCACTCGCTCGGCACCCATGGGCCATCTGGCGGCGGCCTGGTGCGCGCGCTCGGGCTGTCCGAGCGCGTACACTTCCGCACGGCCTCGCTGGCCAAGGCGTTTGCCGGCCGCGCCGGCTATGTTGCCTGTTCGACCGACTTCAAGGACTTCTTCGCGGTTGAGTCCCGGCCGGCCATTTTCAGTTCCGGGCTGCTGCGCCATGAGGTTGCGTGGTTCGATGCCGTGACGGATTTCGTCGCCACGGCGGATGAGCGCCGTGCGCGCCTGCACGCCATCACCCGCGACACCCGGGCTGCGATTGCCGAACTGGGCTACAACATCAGCGAAGGCTCCGAGCAGATCATCGGCCTGGAGGCGGGAACCGAGCCGCAGGTCAAGGTGCTGCGCGATGCGCTGCAGAGCCGCGGGATCTTCGGCGCGGTATTCTGTGCGCCGGCAACACCCAAGAATCGGGCATTGATGCGACTTACGCTGCATGCGAAACTTGCCGCCAATGAAATCGACCGCCTGGTCGGCGTGCTCGCCAGTATCCGCGACGAAGTCCGGCTGGATGAATGGTCCTCGACGCGCCGGGCCCGGCGCAAGTCTCAAAATCCCACAAGCGGGCCGCTGGCAGGCTCCCGCGAGGAGTAGTCCTGGAGATGGATGCAAAGGTAGCGCAAGCGGAAGACGGCCGCACCTCACTTGCCGGCGTCGCCCGCCATGCGTGGCAGACCGTGTTCGAGACCGCCGCGCGGGCCACCCTGCTGGACGAGGAGAGCGTCATCCGGCTGCGCCGGATCCAGATGGTGGGCGCGCTGGGCGTGATCGGACACCCGCTGTACTACGTGATCTGGTCCTACATCTTCCCGCAGCCCTATGAAAACCTCTGGCTGCGCCTGGTCTGCACCGCGCTGTTCGTGCCGCTGCTGTTCGCCTCCGCCTTCTCGGACCGTCGCTGGCTGCCGCCCTATGCGCTCTTTGCCATTACCGTAGGCCTGCCGTTCGCCTTCATCTTCTTCTACCTGGAGAACGGCGGCTCCATGGTGTGGGCCGAATCGGTCATCATCGCGGTGGTGATCCTGTATCACTTCAACACCGCGTTCGCGACCATTGCCTTGTTCTCAGGGGCCGCCGCAGCCATCGCCCTGTTCGTGCTGGCGGGCAACTCCATGGGCGTAATCCCGTGGGAGCCGGTACTGCTGCAGCTGCCGGTGATCGGCTTTGTCATCGCGGTGCTGGTGGTGATCAAGCTGGACCGCCAGTTGCTGGCCGAACAGAAGCGGCGCGGGATGGCCGCCGCGCTGGCCACCGTCGCGCACGAATTACGCACGCCGCTGACCAGCCTGGCCATGACTGCCAGGGGCCTCAAGGCGCGGCTGCCGGCGGCCCTGGACCAGGACACGCCGCAGCGCGACGGCCTGATGCAGGCCGTGGCCCGGATGGAATCAGACCTGGCCCATATCAGCAACAGCATTGAACTGCTGGTCGCCAACTCCAAGAACCCGGACAACGCCACGCAGGAGCTGTTCGAACTGGGCGGTGTGATCCGCGACGCTGTCGGCCGGTTTCCGTTCGAGCACAGCGACCTGGATCTGGTCACCGTCGACCTGCCTGGCCCCGCCTACGTGATGGGCAACGCCCAGTTGTTCGGGCTGGTCACGACCAACTTGCTGAAGAACGCGCTGGAAGCGACCAAGCGGGCCGGCAAGGGCACCATCCATATCCGCTGCGAGGTCCGGCCCGACGCCGTCCATGTAATGTTCCGCGACACCGCCACTGGCGTGCCGCCGCAAGTGCTGGCCCGGATGTTCCAGCCCTTCTTCTCTTACCCGGCGCATCGCGGCACCGGCATCGGACTGGCGTTTTGCCAGAAGGTGCTGAACAGCTGGGGGGCAAGCATCAGCTGCCGCTCCGAAGAGCACGTGTTCACCGAGTTCGATATGCGCTTTCCCCGCAAGGGGAAATGGCCCGAGGCGCCATCGCAACAGCAATAGCAGGCGCCGGCATTGCCGGCGCCGCACAGCCACTTACACCACCCCCGGCGGCCTTCAGCCCCGCAACCTGCGCGGCATCCATCCCCGGGGCCCCTGCCATCCTCAGCATCAGCCCCGGGCGCTGCCGGGCTTCTGCACTGTCAAGGCGTTGTCGACAATTCCATAGATCGTTGACACGATGTCAACCAAGAATTAACAGTCCGCCGCGACCCTGCATCGCGCAGCGGGTTTACCTTAGTACGCAGCAACACAAGAGTTTGGGGTGAATCGCCCTACTGCCCCGCAACGCCCTGTCCCTAGTATTGACTCACCGCGCGGCGCGAGCAGGACTGCCGCGCGGTACCAGGCATACCCCGCCTGCCACGCATAGCCAGTGTCCCTGATTACCTCATCGAATCCAGCCGCTCACCGGGTGAACGGCTGCGGACACGGCTGCAAGAAAACATAGGAGACAACATGCTGCACGACCTGCCCGCCCGCCCCGAGACCGTCCACTGGGGCTACTTCGATGCCGCCAAGGCGCCCGCCCTGACCGTGAAAAGCGGTGACCTCATCCGCGCCGAAGCGGTGACCCACCATGCCGGCGATGCCCCCGACCTGATGATGGACGACGCCATTCGCGAGATCTTCCGGGCGATTCCCCACGACGACCGCAACCCCGGCGTGCACATCATGACCGGCCCCATCTATGTCGAAGACGCCAAGCCCGGCGACGTGCTGGAGGTGCGCTACCTGCAGATGATTCCGCGCTTCCGTTTCGGGGCGAATGCCGCGGCCCACTGGGGCCAGCTGTACAAGGAGTTCGAGAAGGAGCGGGTCACCATCTATGAGCTGGACCAGCGCTCCAACACCGCGCATGCCCTGTACGCCTTCGACTACCCCGGCAAGATGACCATCCCCGGCAAGCTCGTGGATGACCGGGAATGCTGCCGGCAGCCCGCGCTGGCCGGTGTGCGCGTTCCCGTGCGCCCGCATCTTGGCACGGCTGGCGTCGCGCCCGACGCACGCGGCCGCGTCACCACCGTCGAGCCCGGCCTGCATGGCGGCAATATCGACAACTGGCGCATCGGCGCGGGCGCCACCATGTACTACCCGGTGCAGGTGGATGGCGCGCTGTTCTCGATCGGCGACCCGCATATCTCGCAAGGCGACGGCGAGATCAGCGGCACCGCCATCGAGGCCTCATTGAACGTCCTGTTCCAGATCGTCCTGCGCAAGGACTTCCACTTCCCGTCGCCGCTGCTGGAAACGCCGGATTGCTGGGTCGTCCATGGCTTCCACGAGGACCTGGATGAAGCCGGCAAGAACGCGGCCCGCGACATGATCCACCTGCTGACCGAGCAACAGGGACTCTCGCGCGACGATGCCTATTCGCTCATGAGCGTCTCGGCTGACTTCGGCGTGACGCAGGTCGTCGATGGCACCCAGGGCATCCATTGCACCATGCCGCGCTCGATCTTCCCGCCCAAGGACAAGGGCTGAGCCGTCAACTCAATACAAAGGGAGAGCGCCGCATGCAATACGTCTATATAGGACGCAACGAACTGGTTGCACTGATTGTCGGCCTGGTCACCGGCACGCTGTATTCCTGGCTGAACCTGCCGATCCCCGCGCCAAACGTCACCGGCGGGATCTGCGCCATCCTCTTCACCTACATCGGCTATCTGATGGTGCACGCGTGGCGCAGGACCATCGCCTTCGGGCGGCCGCCGGAAAGCCGCTGAATCACGCGCAATTCATGAGATGGGGGAATGACATGGTGGAAATTGCATTGGGCAGCACCGAGCTGCAGGCCGCAGCCGTTGGCTTGGTGACTGGCGTTATCTACACTGCGGTACGTGCGCCGATACCGGCCCCGAACGTGCTCGGCGGGATCTTCGCCATCTTTGGCACGTTCGCGGGATTCGTACTGGTGGCCGCGATGCGGGGGCAGTTGCTGTTCGGCTAGCGGAGGGCCTGGCCTTCGCAAGAAATGCTTTGGATGCGCGGCGGACAGCAATGTCCGCCCGTTTTCGCTGTTGCAGCGTGATGCCAGGGAGGCTCAATTGCACCTTTTGCGTTTTTCCACCGAAGCCTATCCACGCAACCGGCGCGGCGCAGCCTGGCGTGACGAACTCCGCGCCGCACGCCTGCATTGCGAAAGCCTGTGCGCGGATCACACCCTGCACGGCACGATCGAGTCGCGGACCACCCCCGCGGGCATCGAGCTGACCTGCATTGCATCGGTCCCCCAGACGCTGGCCATCACCAGCGGCGACGGCCGCGGCCTGATGCTGCTGATGCTGACCGAAGGCGAAGCGCACCTCGCTGCGCCGGAACTGCGTGAACCGCTGCGGCCGGGGCAGGTGGTCTGCGTGCCGGAACACGCCGCCCGCAGGCTGGCCCTGGCCACCAGCTTCCGGATGCTGATCGTGCACATCGGCCAGGCATTGCTGAGCGCACGCATCACCGCCCCCTTGCCTCGCTCCGCGCTGGTGCTGAGCGGCGACGCCGCGGAACTGTTTGCCCGCCTGCTCCAGTCCATGGCGGCCAGCTTCGACACCATCGTGTCCGCAAACGCCAAGGCCATCCAGCCCTTCGACAACACCATCACCGCCTGCCTTGACGCCGCGCTGGCCGACAGCCAGCCCAGCGCACCGCCGGACATGACGCCCTCGCGCGCGGCCGTCTTTGCGCGCGTCTGCAGCCGCATTGACGCACGCCTTGCCGAGCCGGAGCTCAGCCTCGCCGCCATCGCCGCAGACGAGCGCATGTCGGCCCGCTACCTGCAGAAGCTCTTCGAGAAATCCGGCAGCAGCTTTTCCGCCTACCTGCGCACCAGCCGGCTTGAGCGATGCCGGGCCGACCTGGCCAACCACCAATACGACAAGCTCTCGGTCTCCGACATCTGCTATCGCTGGGGCTTTAACGACCCTTCGCACTTCAGCCACGCGTTTCGCGAACAGTTCGGGATCTCGCCCCGCGCCTACCGTGAGCAGGCCGCGAACACGCCCGAGCATCGCCCACCGCAGAATGTCTCCCGCGGGCTTCCGGCCCATGCGAAACGCGCTCCGGCCAGTCCTGGCGCGCCCGCGAACGATGGCTCTGCTGCGCGCCTGCAAGCGGCGCCCACCATCGTCCCCATCACCCAGGCCCGCTCGCACGCCGCGCGCCCGGAAGGCCGGCACCACTGGCTGCAGGCCACGGACAAGACCGTGCACTGGGGCTATCTCAGCCACGATCTGCCGCCCGTGCTTGAGGTCATGCCCGGCGACACCGTCACCATCGAAACCCTGACGCAGCACGCCTCTGACGACCGGGAACGCATGATCGACGGCGACGCCGGCGCCGAAAGCGTCTTTCACTGGACCGCGGAGCAAAAGAACGTCAACCGGCGCGGCGCGGGCCCCATCGACGCCTCGGTCTATGGCCGCGGCGCGGGCGAAGGCTTTGGCGTGCATATCTGCACCGGCCCGGTCGCGGTGCGCGGCGCCATGCCCGGCGATGTGCTGGAGGTGCGCATCCTGGACGTGCGCCCGCGCCCGTGCTGCAACCCGCGCTTTGCCGGCAGGGCCTTCGGCAGCAACGCCGCGACCTGGTGGGGCTTTCATTACCGCGACATGCTGACCGAGCCGCGCGAGCGCGAAGTGGTCACCGTCTTCGAGATCGATTGCGAACGCGCCGACAGCCGTGCGCGCGCAGTCTACAACTTCCGCTGGACGCCGCAGCGCGATCCGTTCGGCGTGCTGCACCCGACCATCGACTATCCCGGCGTGCCCGTCGATCACGACACCATCGTCAAGAACTACGACGTGCTGCGCGATATCGAGATACCGGTCCGCCCCCACTTCGGCGTCATCGCCGTGGCGCCGGCGCAGGACGGCCTGATCGACTCCATCCCGCCCTCCAGCTTCGCCGGCAACCTGGACAACTGGCGCGTCACCCGCGGCGCCAGCGTCTACCTCAGGGTAGCCGTACCGGGCGCCCTGCTGTCGATTGGCGATCCCCATGCCTCCCAGGGAGACTCCGAGCTGTGCGGCACGGCCATCGAATGCTCGCTCACCGGTGACTTCCAGCTCATCCTGCACAAGAGCACCTTGATCGACCGCGACGCTCCCTTCGCCGACCTGAGCTACCCGCTGGTGGAAACCGCCGACGAATGGATCCTGCACGGCTTCAGCTCGCCGAACCACCTGGCTGAACTGGGCCAGATGGCGCAGAGCCATATCTACCTGAAGTCCACCCTGGACGACGCCATGCGCGACGCCTTCCGCAAGACACGCCGCTTCCTCATGTCGGTCAAGGGGCTGAGTGAAGATGAGGCGGTCGCGCTGATCTCGGTTGCGGTGGATTTTGGTATCACGCAGGTGGTCAATGGCAACTGGGGCGTGCATGCCATTATCAGGAAGTCGATGTTCAGCCGCGCCTAGCAGGCTGTCGCACGGCGCAAGACCCATATGCGTATCCGACGCTGGCCGCGAACGGCAGCCTGCTGGGCTGTCCCGTGATCGATAGCGCAAGCGCCCCGGCTACTGCCGGCGCGGCGCTAGCCATGGCATCATCGGCGGAAGCCTAGGTTATTGGGGCGCGGACTGGGTGGTCGATCAAATGGAGTGAGATAAGTGCTCAAGAAATTGCGCGACATGTTGACTCACAGGCGTATCGCCGAGGAGCGGAATCGAGCTCTCCGAGCACGCTTCGGACGCTCGCGGGAAGAATTGCAACGTTTATTTGCTCGTCCGCTAGATGCGATGCAACTATCAGTGACTGAAAAGAGGCCATCTAAGTACCCTGAAATTTCCAGCTTATTACCCGGAGCGGGCATAAATGCCTTTTACGCTCACTTTCAGCTGGAGTCGGATAAGGTGCATGGGTTTATCGAAGACATTAAAATCGGATTCGATAAAATTGATGAGCACTTGTATATAAAACGCAGCGGCAATGAGGCTGTAGATTTTCTCATTTCCATTGCGTTCAGTAATGAGTTTACTGGATCAATAGTGTCAGTGATGACCAACGATACTTCGGTGTTTGATCGCATAGTAGTGGCCAACTCAAGTCCACCGCCTCCGTGGGTCGCCTTCCCGGAGATTAGCGAACCGCTTAAGCTGGGATTCCTGCAAGGCGACCTTGAATATTGGTGGGATAACTATTGGTCTCCATTCTGGGAATCCTTAACCGCCGAAGAGCGCGAGGCATATTTAGGAAGACACGGAGCCACCGAAGAATGGAAGCGTTGCATTTGGCTTCATGGAAGGGAGGCACGTGAGCTACTGGAAAGCGCGCTGTTTGAGAAGGATCAGGGATAGCATGACCTTCCGGCATGTTCCTGAAGGTGCGTCCGCAATGCGAGCATTACTCCTGAATTTCAATCGACCGATGACTGTCGAGCGCTTGATGAAGGAACTCATTTAAGAGGGGAGCAACCCCGCCGCCGGCCGGCCTTTCAGCAACTGCCGGGCGCCAACACGCACGGCCGAACGCTGCCTGCCGGCCCCTATAGTATCCTCGCGGGTTCCCCGACCCGTACCACGAGATTGATGCACCACACCGACGACGCGCTCCCCGAGCACGAATCCACCGCCATCCACGAACCCCGCCTCTGGCGCGACAAGGGCTGGACCGCCCGCGTCATCAAGAACGAGGATGGCGACGGCTGGGCAGTCGAAATGATCCGCGACGGCAGCGCCGAGCCCGCGCTGGTCGGGCCCTGGACCATGGGACGGAACAAGGTCGATCCCAAGCCGCTGGATGCCACCGCGCACCAGACGCTGGTGAAGACCGCTTCAGAGGTGATCCGGCGGCATGAGCAGCAACTGCATGCGCAGCTCAACAAGCAGGTCAGTATCGAGTCTGAATCCGGCACTGTGATTGTGAAGCTCGTCATTACGCCGGACGAATTCGAGCCCTTTGGCACGCTCACGGCTGAAGATGCCTTCGGCGATGTGCTGGCGACTGTGAAGGTGCGGCCCGACTTTCGGCTGACGCGGGACAGCGCCGAGCGCTGGGCCGCTGGCGGGTTCGACAGGATTCGCTAGGCAACTGCCTGACAACGAAGCGCCGGAAGATTGCGAATCGTCTGATCGCCATAGACGACAGAGATGGGGACACTAGAGCCATCACCGAGACAACGGTGATCGGGCGTACCAACCCGGATCTCATTACAGGTGGCCGTCTCATGCGGCCAAAGTCGCACGTCCACATCCCTCAGTTTAATGGCGGGCCGGGGCGGGGCAGCCGCAAGGCTGGCCGGACTATCCTGTTAATGAGCCGGTATTGGTACCCCCGCTGTCAGGCCCGCCACCCTTTTAATGCAGGTATCAGGCGGGACTTCCAACTTTGATAGGAGCTCGCAATGGAAGAACAAACCGCGTCGAAACAACAAACCGTCTTGATCGCCAATCTGGAAGATTGTCGCGAATCGCTGAATTGCATCAGTGCTGGATTGGACAGGGTGCTGGTTCTGTTGGAAGTGGAAAGCGAATGTTCGGATGCTTGCTTTGGTATCCGGTGCCTGGTGGAGATGATCAAGGCGAAGTTTGATCGGACGGCGGCGGAGATTTGTCCGGTGGCGTGGGGATGCTGATGTGGCCGGGGGTGTAGCTCCGGTGGGATGGAATAACCGCAGCTTCGGCTGCGGTTATTTTTTTGGGGGGGACGGTACGAGGCTGGCTGCCTGCGAGGAGCCACGAGAGCAGTCGCCTGACGACGATTACTACGACGACCTCTATGATGATCTATGTTTCAAGAAAGACTTAACCCCGGCGGCCCAGCGTCTCGGGGTTTTGTCGTTTAAGGTTCCTGCATTGCATTGAGAATCGCGCGGTGCGGGATCAGTTGATCCGCTTCAACACTGCCGGGGTACACTGCGAGCAGGACTTGTGGGAGATCGTCTTGTAGTTTGCGCTTATCGTGCCACTCCTTGGCGCACTATCCATCCAGCTTATCGAAGTACCATTGATGGAAATGTTGCGAACTGCATCGCTGGCCGTGTAGCCCGACGCATTCCTGACGACGTAGAGTCCCGTTCGGCCATCGGCATTGATAACGAGCCGGTGTTGCTGACTACTACCCTTGTTTCCCACGTACGTTCCTGCGGCTGGATGGGCGTTCGGTTCGCATGCCGGAAGCATCATCCAGTTGTGGTTGAGATTCTCGAGCTGGCTTTCCGTTCTATCGCGTGCGCGCACCACCTTCCTTCGGTAACGCGAAACCGATTGGTCATAGGCGCCGAGCGCAGGCCGCACCCCAGCTTCCAAGGCATACCAGTCCCACACAAAGGTTGATCCGATCACCGGGACATGGGCGGCTTGCCTCGTCATGTCGATCATGTACTTAAGCGCTTCTCGATTGCTGTCGATGCGCTTCTTCTGCTCATCTAGATCGCGCAATTCGCTCTTGTGAGCGGCTGCCTTACTGCTCAGCGCCTTCGCATTCTCCCTGAGCACCTCCACGGCTGCAGGTCGCGATGAACACTTGGCCAACGCCTCGGCTGAGACAGGTGTGAGCACTACATCTTTGTAGTCGCCCTCGCTTGCAGCGTCGAGTTTCTGTCCTGCTCGCCGGTAGCCGTCGACGAGCTTGCTCCAGTCGCTTCCAAAATGCTCGGCTCCAGGGTCTTCGCCGTTCTCAATGCGACGAAGAATCTTCTCGACGCTCACAATGTTCTCGTACGCCTCGTTTGCGTCGACTAACGCCTGTGGCAGGTCTGGCGGAACCTGCGCGAGAGATTGATGCCCTTGCAGAACAAGCATTGCAAACACCAAAACGTATCGATTCAGGTTTCTCATTTTTGCTCCTCCTCTATGGCTGCTTAACCGCCGACGCGTTTATACCGCATGTCTGTCACGTCAATCGCACCTGCGCGGAACCCCCCTCCCAGCGCACCAGACAGACTACCTCCGTTGCGCACCGTTCGACTGCTGGACCAGGTGCGCAGGCGCATTCGCTTCCTGCGCCACGACCCGCGCACGGAGCAGGCGCGGCTGTTCGCCGCCTGGTTGACTCTTCTGAGCTTCCGGGTCTGGCCGATTACAGGACCATTCCTCCTCGATGGACCGCAATCGCTGCAAACCGGTTATGGAGTGCGTGAGGAGAAATTTGGGGTCGATAGGCGACCCTGGGTTTCCCTTACCACCGTAACTTCACAAGTTCCGTGAGCGTGGGAAATGGCCAGTCCTCATCGTCAGCCGAATTCGTCAAGCTTGTAGCGAGGGGAGTAAATGGCATTTGCCATGCGTTCCACAATGTCACCGGCCCCATGGACCAAATATGCCAAAGTTTCTCGCACCCGCTTTGGGTCGTTGAATGTTGGGAACTGTCGCTTCCACGTGGCAAGTCCTCCGTCGAAGAAGCGGAATCGATCGTGGAATGAATGAAGGGTCGCCAAGGCGTCGAACAAGTCGGAGTCGTTAGCCTCCATGATCGCCTCGCGGGAACCAAAGACGCGTTTGAGCCGGGGGTAGTTCGTGCCGACTATGCCCGCAGACGGCCAGTAGCGGTCATCGGGAAATTACAGTTGAGTGACTGCTCCTTAAGCTAGTTGCTGCCCCCTCGAAGACCGACAGACTACGTCTGCTGTCGTTGAACCAGTCATTCGGCACCTGTCGAGTCGCCGACTCGTTGGTTGAAACGCGCATCGGCACGCTGCGCTTCTTCGATGGTGTGCCGACAGAGGATACCGCTTCCAAGGTCTATGATCAGCTGGATTTCAGCCGCGGCATCGAAGCTTTTCTCAACGGTATTCCCGGCGCCTCCATGGTGGGCCTGCGCACTGGCAGTCGCGCCGTCGGCGCAGTCAACGGAACGATCGGCATCTTTCAGGACCTGATGGATTCAAGGTCGCTGTACCTGACGGCCAATACCGAAAGCATTTACTACGCAACGTGGATTGACCTAAAGAACGGCCCCGTCGTCATCGAGAGTCCTCCTAACGTGCTGGGCGTAGTCAACGACTTCTGGTTCCGCTATGTTGCCGACCTTGGCAATGCCGGCCCTGACAAGGGCAAGGGCGGGAAGTACCTGATCCTGCCTCCGGATTACAAGGGCGCCGTGCCGGAAGGCTATTTCACCTTCAAATCCCCGACCTACGGCAACCTGGTGCTGGGTCGCGGCTTTATGAAGGACGGGTCGACCCGGGCGGCAGTGGACAGCATCCGGCAGCATATGCGCGTCTACCCGCTCTCCGAGGCTGGTCGGCCGCACGAGCCGAACTTCGTCGAACTTTCTGGCCGGGAAATGAATACGGTGCACGCCAACGATTTCAGCTTCTTTTCCGAGCTTAACCAGATCGTCCAGGAAGAACCTGAGGATTCGTACGGCCCCGACATGATGGGCATCTTTAATGACATCGGACTGGTCAAGGGCCAGCCCTTTGCGCCCGATGCCCGAATGAAGAAGATCCTCACCGACGCAGTCGCCACCGGGAACGCCATTGCCCGTTCGATTGATTTTCGCAGCCGAGCCAAGGAAGCAAGAATCTATCCTAATGCCCACTGGAATACACCGTTCATTGGCGGCAGCTACGAATGGCTGACCAAGGGCGGGGCGCGCAATTTCGACGCGCGAACCATGTTCTTCTATGCGGCCACGGTCAACACACCCGCAATGGCCGTAGCGATGCCGGGGGTTGGGTCACAATACGCATCGGCCAATCTGGATGCGAACGGCCAGGCTTTCGATGGTGCAAAGACCTATCGTTTGCGCGTTCCCGCCGATGTGCCGGCCAAAGATTTCTGGTCGGTTGTCCTGTATGACACACAGACGCGCTCCATGTTGCAAACTGATCAGCGCTTCCCCAGCCTCTCCAGCCAGACCAAACCAAAGGCGAATCCGGACGGCAGCGTGGATGTCTACTTCAGCCCTAAGCGACCCACGAATGTTGACAATTGGGTACAGACGGTTCCGGGCAAGAGTTGGTTTACGATTTTCCGCCTCTACGGTCCGCTGCAGCCCTGGTTCGACAAGACCTGGAAGCTGCCGGATATCCAACGTGTCGGGTGATGTGCCCCTCTGCGTGATGACATGTCACCCAGCGAAACAGCAGTCTGATGTAGACGCCCGCTATGGAGAAAGCAGCCGGTCAGGGTTACTTGCCTGATTGGAACAAGCCGGGCTCGCGACCCGAGTCCCTTCTTCGCCGCCAAGCCAGAACCGCTTCGCTCCATTTTGATCGCGTCTCTCACCCCTTCCACGTGTCCGGCGCATTACGCCGGACGTAGTCCATACCTCAATATCCACGTGCTGGATCGATGATGCTCTCCGGCAATTCCCCGGCAGAAACGCGAATAATATTCTCCGCAATCTGCCTCGCCGCAGACGACGGAATCGCCACCGAAGCCAGGTGGGGTGTGATCAGCACATTAGGCATGCTCCACAGCGGATCCCCGGCAGGCAAAGGTTCGCGCTCGAAAACATCCAGGGTTGCCCCGCCGATGTGGCCGCTTTGGAGCAGGTCCGTAAGCGCCGCCTGATCGACCAGTGCGCCCCGCGCGACGTTGATGAAGGCCGCGCCTCGCGGCAGCCGCTCGAGTCGCGCCCGATCCAGGATGCCAGCCGTCTGCGGCGTGAGCGGCAGCATCACGACGACAATGTCCGCCTGTCCGAGCACGGTGTCGAGCGTTTCCAGTCCGGCAAAGCATTCCACGCCTTCGATCTGCGCCGGGCTGCGCGACCAGCCGATCACCTTGAGCCCCTGGCGCTGCAGTTCGTGGGCCGCTCTCGCGCCCAGCTGACCGAGCCCCAGAACCGCCACGCGGATGTCTTCCGGAGAACGGGGATGACGGTAGGCCCACTCGCCCCGCCGCTGCGCCTGCTCGAAGTACGGGATGTCCCGGGCGTGCCGCAGCACAGCGAACAGCACGTACCCCGCCATCATGCGCGCCATCTGCGGGTCCGTGAGCCGTGTGATCGGAATGCCTTGGGGAAGGTCCTGCCGCTGAACCAGTGAATCAACCCCCGCCCCCAAATTGACGATCAGGCGCAGGTTCGTCATCCCGGCAAAGAAATTCTCCGGCGGTTTCCAGGCGAGCGCGTAGTGAATGTCGGCCGGCCGGGTGATTTCGCTGGAGTGAATGACCTTCAGCTTCGGGAGCTGGGCCTGGAGCGCGCGCTTCCACGTGTCGAAATCGTCGAATGCGCTGTAGAAGGCCAGCGCGCCCGACGGGGTGTCTTCAGAAATTGGCATCTTGGCAACTGCATTGAGAATAATGGCAAGGACGACAGCGAGAGTACATCTTGCTGCCGTTCCGCGTGCGCATGGGAAATCAGACCGCTGCTCTGCCCTTCTGCACCAGCCGCGTGACGGCCTCGATGGCAAATTCGTAGCCGTCGCCGCCCAGCCCGGCGATCACGCCATCCGCCACCTTGGAGATGTAGGAGTGGTGGCGGAACGGCTCGCGCTTCCAGATGTTGCTCATATGGGTTTCAATGATCTTGCCGGGGAAAGACAGCAAGGCATCGAGGATCGGAATCGACGAGTAGGTCAGGCCGGCCGCATTGATGATGATGCCGTCCGCCACGCCGCGCGCTTCCTGGATCCAGTCGACCAGCTGTCCCTCGTAGTTCGACTGCAAGAAGCGCAGGTCGGCATTCAGGGACGCGGCCTTTTTCTCGCATCGAGACTGCAGCACCGGAAAGCTGTCGCTGCCGTACGTCTTGTTGGCGTCCAGGCCATATAGATTGGCGTTGGGGCCGTTCAGGAACCAGATGGTGATTCTCTCGCTCATGTTCTGCCTCTGTATCTCAACCTTCGTGGGGGCGCGTGGCCTGCATGGCGGGCAGGCTTTGGAAAGCCTCATTCCAGCGTGCCGCGTTGCGGTATTGGGCGCGCCAGTCGAGTTCGGGAAACCGGAAGTCCAGATACCCCAGCGCGCAGCCAATGGTGATTTCACCGATGGTGGGCTGTTCTTCCGCCAGGTCCGGTGCGATGGCGTCGATTGACTCGAGGCAGGCGCTGACTTTCGTCAGCAGCGCTTCGCGCCACGTGGGCCACTGGACTTCCTCGGGGCGCGCCGTCCGTTCGTAGCGCGCGAGCAGCGCGGCGTCGAGCAGGCCATCGCCGAGCGCCTGGCGGGTCAGGGCCGTCCAGCGCGCGGGGCCGGAGGCGGGAAAGATGTCCGCGGCGTCTGCCCGGCTGGTCAGGTACTCGCAAATCACCCGGCTGTCATAGATGGACTGGCCATTTTCCAGGATCAGCGTCGGGACTTTGGCGAGCGGGTTGTGGGCCGCGATGCGCGGGTCGCGCCGCACCGGATGGGCGGCGCTGTCCAGCAGCTCGATGGATTCGGCCTGCCCCGTCAGGTGTGCGCAGACCATGACCTTGCGCACGAATGGCGAGGTCGGAGCGAAAAGGAGTTTCAGCATGGTTAATTGGCCTCTATGGGATCAGGACCAGCTTGCCGAAGACCTTGCCGCTTTCCAGCATCTGGTGGGACGCGACCGCCTCCGCGAGCGGGAAGGTGGCGTGGATGCGCGGCTTGACCCGTCCGTTCTTCAGCAGCGGCATGACATGGCGGGCAAGGCTCTGGGCCATCCGGGTCTTTTCGTAATGGCTCTGGGGGCGCATGGTGGACGAGTGCAGGCTCACCTGGCGCTGCATCAGCGTCAGCAGTTCGACATTGACCGCCGAACCCTGCATGAAGGACAGGCTGACATGGCGGCCGCCGAAGGCCATGGCGGCAAGATTGCGGCGGACATAGTCGCCGCCGACGATATCGATGACCACGTCGACCCCGCGCCCATCGGTGTGCTCCAGGCAGGCCTTGGTGAAATCGGTGGTGGGCCAGCAGATCGTCGCATCGGCGCCCATGGCGCGCAGTTCCGGAAAACGGCTTTCGTCGTTGTCCGTGACGATGACGGTTGCGCCGGCGGCATGCGCCATGCGGATCGTGAGCGTGCCGATGCCGCCGGCTGCACCGTGGATCAGGACGGTTTCGCCCATGGCCAGGCGGCCCAGCTCGAACAGGTTGTGCCACACGGTGAACAGCCCCTCGGGCAAGGCGGCTGCCTCAACATCGGAAAGCGTGCCGGGCACGATGAAGGACTGATCGACCGGCGCCGTACACCACGGCGCATAGCCGCCGCCGGGCACCAGGCTCATCAGCCGCTGGCCCATCAGCTGGCTGTCCACACCGGGACCGCAGGCGACCACTTCGCCGCAGACTTCCAGCCCGAGCACGTCGGTGATGCCGGGCGCGGGCTTGGCGATACCTTGACGCTGCATGATGTCGGGCCGGTTGACGCCGGCGGCGAGCACGCGTAGCAGGACTTCGCCAGCACCGGGCTCGGGCATGGGGCGCTCGGCCAGCGTTAGCACACCGGCGTCGCCGGGTTCACGGGCGATGATGGCTTGCATGGAGCGGGGAAGACTGGTCATGGGTGTGTTCTCTCAGGCGGCGTTGTCTGACGCGTTGTGTCATGCCTTCACGTTGCGTTCTTGCATCTGCTCTTACGTCCGCTTCTGCGGACTGAAAATGCTGACACCCTCATCTGGCAGCGCAAGTCCCGCGACCGAGCCGATGGGCCATTGCTGCATGGCGCCCAGGCCCGCACTGCGCACCGTGACGACCTGACGGGCCGTCATCGGAATGTCCACGTCGATGAACGTATTGATGTGATCGCCCTGGTAGACGTGATTGATCACCGTGCCGCTCAACACCGATTCGGCATGCAGATGCTCAAGCTTGATGTGCTCCGGGCGCACGTACACGTCCAGCCTTTCCCCGTCGTGCGATGCGTCGGCCAGGCGGGCATGCGGAAAGCTGATGAGCCCCGAGCCCAGGCGCAGTTGCACGTCCGTTGCCGTCTGGCCGTGATAATGCGCTGGCAGGATATTCACGTCGCCCAGGAAGGACGCCACGAACGGGTCTTGCGGGTTCTGATACAGATCGGCCGGCGACGCGATCTGCCGAATGGTGCCGTTCGACATCACCGCGATCCGGTCGGACATGGCCAGCGCCTCGCCCTGGTCGTGGGTGACGAATACCGTGGTCAGGCGCAAGCGGCGCTGGATTTCCCGGATCTCTACCTGCATGGAGCCGCGCAGGTTCTTGTCCAGGGCCGAGAAGGGCTCGTCCAGCAGCAGTACCTTGGGCTGGATCACCAGTGCCCGCGCCAGCGCCACGCGCTGCTGCTGGCCGCCCGAGAGTTCGCGCGGCTTGCGGTGCCCGAGGCCGTCCAGCTTCACCAGGTCCATCACCTGCTTCACGCGCTGTGCGATTTCGTCCTTGCTCACGCCCCGCATACGCAGGCCATAGCCGATATTGCGCTCGACGGTCATGTGGGGAAAGAGCGCGTAATTCTGGAAGACGATGCCGATCTGCCGCTTGTGCGGCGGCTCGCAGGTCACCGGCTGGCCATCGATGAAGATCTCGCCGGTGTCGGCTTCCGCAAAGCCTGCAATGAGGTTGAGGAGCGTCGTCTTGCCGCACCCGGACGGGCCCAGCAGGGTGAGGAACTCCCCGCGTCGTATCTTCAGCGAGAGCTCGTGCAGCACGGTGTGGTCGTGATACTTCTTGACCACCCGTTCCAGGCTGACTGCGGTATCGGGCTGTGCGTTGTGTTGCTGTGCGGCAGGCTCGGAGTTGGCTACGTTCATAGGTGTACAGAGATTGAGGAGTATGCCGTGCTCCAGGCTTGGGCCCAATGACATCGAGGCCGAGCTGGTACTGGCAAGCAGGATAAGTCAAACAGCCAGTATCGGGACTTTGCCGAAACTGATGCGGTCCCTCGGAAAAAACGAAATGCCTGTTTTCAGGCGCAGGCGGCGCGGATGCGATGGCCGGGAACGCCTTGTGGTGCGCGGGTGCGGGGGGCGGTGCGGGACCCTTCGGCCGGCGCTTTACTTTTTCCTAAGTCCTGAGTTTGAAAAACGTGATTTTCAAACGAGGTGGGCTTCATCAAACTGGCCACCGTCGATGAGCGATGTCTCCAGGGCGCCAGTACGCCTTGCCGTCGAAGCTTCCGTGCCGGGGCGACTGACCGGGGCGATCATTCTTAGGAAATTCAAATGTCAGTGGAAAAAATCAACACCGTGGTGGTCGGTGCTGGCCAGGCGGGCATCGCGATGAGCGAGCATCTCGCGCACATGGGTGTGCAGCATGTCGTGCTGGAACGCAGCCGAATCGCAGAACGCTGGCGCTCGGAACGTTGGGATTCTCTGGTCGCGAATGGACCGGCCTGGCATGACCGTTTTCCCGGGATGAAATTCGAGGGCATTTCGCCGGAGACCTTTCCGTCGAAAGAGCGCATGGCCCAGTATTTCGAGAGCTATGCCGCCATGCTGAAGGCGCCGGTCCGTACCGGCGTGGAAGTCAGGCGGGTGGAACGGCATCAAGGACGTCCCGGCTTCAGGGTGACGACATCCGACGGCATCATCGACGCAGACAACGTCGTTGCCGCAACCGGCCCGTTCCAGACGCCGGCCTATCCGAAGATCGTGCCCGAGAGCGAAAAAATCCGGCAGCTGCATTCCTCGGCCTACAAGAATCCGGGCCAGTTGGCGGAAGGCGGGGTGCTCGTGGTGGGCGCGGGCGCTTCCGGCTCACAGATCGCCGAAGAGCTGCGCCAGGCCGGCAAGACGGTTTATCTCTCGGTCGGCGAGCATTACCGTCCGCCGCGCGCGTACCGTGGCCGGGACTACTGCTGGTGGCTGGGCGCCCTCGGGCTGTGGGATGAAGTGAGGATCCGGCCCAAGAAGGCGCACGTCGCTTTCGCCGTGAGCGGCTATGAAGGCGGCAAGACCGTCGATTTCCGGCGCCTGGCGCACGCGGGCATCAACCTGGTCGGCCTGACCCAATCCTACAAGGATGGCGTCATGACGTTCGAGCCAGGCCTGCCCGAGAACATCGCCGAAGGCGACCGCGCCTACTTCGACGTGCTGCGCGAAGCGGATGCCTATATCGAAGAGAATGGCCTGCCGTTTCCGCCGGAACCTGACGCCTGGGAGCTGCTGCCGGACCCGGAGTGCCTCAAGCACCCGATCCTCAGCCTCGACCTCGCTGACGCCGGCATCACCACGATTCTCTGGGCGACCGGTTTCAAGTTTGATTTCAACTGGCTGAACGTGAAGAATGCCTTCGACGAGAAGGGAGATCCGTTCCACAAGCGCGGCATCTCCGCGGAAAGCGGCATCTATTTCCTGGGCCTGCCGAATCTGGTCAACCGGGCGTCGTCCTTCATCTATGGCGTCTGGCACGATGCGAAATACATCGCTGACCATATCGTGCTCCAGAACGGCTACATGACGTATGAGCGGTCTTGAGCTTGTTCTTGAGGCTGCACGGTGACCTGTCATTGGTAACGAGGTTGCACGCACGAGCTGCCGGATCGGGTGATCCGGCAGCTTTTTGTTTTTCTCAAGGGAGTTCCCATGGCCGAGATGACGTGCATTGAAGACCTGCGCAGGCTGGCGAGAAAGCGCGTGCCGCGCATGTTCTATGACTATGTCGACGGCGGTTCGTGGACCGAATATACCTACCGTGCCAACGAGGCGGATTTTCAGCGTATCGAATTCCGCCAGCGCGTGGCGGTTGACATTGCCGAGCGCAGCACCGCCAGCACCATGGTGGGCCAGCCGGTCAGCATGCCGGTGGCGATCGCGCCCACCGGGTTGACCGGCATGCAGCACGCCGATGGAGAAATCCTGGCCGCGCGCGCGGCGAAGCGGCACGGCATCCCGTTCACCTTGTCCACCATGAGCATCTGCCCGATCGAGGCGGTGGCGGAAGCGACCGGACGCCATCCGTTCTGGTTCCAGCTGTATGTGCTGCGCGACCGGACCTTTGTCGAAAGCCTGATCGACCGTGCCAGGAATGCCAATTGTTCGGCGCTCGTGGTCACGATGGACCTGCAGGTCTTCGGCCAGCGGCACAAGGACAAGAAGAACGGTCTGTCCACGCCGCCCAAGCCGACCCTGCGCAACCTTGTGAACATGGCGAGCAAGCCGCGCTGGTGCATGGGCATGCTGGGTACCAGACACCGTCAGTTCGGCAATATCGTCGGGCATGCCAGGGGCGTCGACAATATCGGGTCGCTGGTGGAGTGGACTCAGGAGCAGTTCGATCCGCGTCTGTCCTGGCAGGATGTTGAATGGATCAAGAAGCGATGGGATGGGAAGCTGATCGTCAAGGGCATCCAGGACCCCGAGGATGCGCGGCTGGCGGTGGCAAGCGGCGCCGATGCCATCATTGTGTCGAACCATGGCGGGCGCCAGCTGGACGGCGCCGCGTCATCGATCTCCACATTGCCGCGCATCGTGGAAGCCGTCGGGGATCGGGTGGAAGTCCATATGGATGGCGGCATCCGCTCGGGCCAGGATGTGCTCAAGGCTATCGCGCTCGGGGCGCGTGGCACGTATATCGGTCGCGCCATGATGTATGGCCTGGGCGCCCTCGGCGAGCAAGGCGTGACCACGGCCTTGAACATCATTCAGAACGAGCTTGATCTCTCCATGGCGTTTTGCGGCAAGACGGATATCCAGTCGGTCGACCGCAGCATCCTGCTGACTTCATTTTGATAGCGTCCTGAGGCGTCCGGGCCGAAGCCGGCCAGGACGCCAGGACTTATTGACAGAGAAACTCGACGAGGCCGGCCAGCATGCGGTCGCAGGCTTCGATCTGCGCCAGCTCCACATACTCGTCGGCCTTGTGTGCGACTTCAATGCTCCCGGGCCCGCAGATCAGCACTGGCGTTTCGTTCCAGCTCTGCTGGAACAATCCACCCTCGCTGCCATAGTCCACCCTGGCGCATGGGGTGCCCGCGGGGAGCAGCGAGGCAAGCAGGCCGACAGCAGGCGAATCCTCGCGCGTGTTCAGGCTGGGATAGCTGTTTGTCATCTGGATGTCTGGCAAGGGCGCCGCAGGATCCAGCGCCTCATTTTTGACGCGCTCGGCCAGGCGTTCCAGGACGCGCTTCAGGATCTCCTCGGGTTTATCTTCCGAGACATTGCGAATCTCGAAACTGACTTCGCATTCGCTGGGCACGATGTTCAAGGCGCGGCCGCCGTGGATGACGCCGGTGTGGACCGTGCTGTAGGGCACGCCATAGCCCTCCTCGCGCGGGCCGCTTTCCGCGAGTTCACGCTGCACGTCCCGCAGGGATGCGACGAGGTCGCTGGCCATGTGGATGGCGTTGAAGAACCTGGGCGCCAGGCCTGAGTGGCCGGCCTGGCCGCAGCAGACCGCCCGGTAGGCAGCCTTGCCCTTGTGACCGGTGCCGATCCGCATCAAGGTCGGCTCGCCGACAATGCACAGGTAGGGTGCGGGGAGGCTGTTCTCCAGGCGGCGCAGCAGGTGGCGCACGCCAACGCAGCCGATTTCCTCGTCGAAGGACAGCGCCAGCTGCAAGGGGCGCTGGAGCCGCCGCCGGGCGGCTGCCACCATGGCGGTCACGGCGCAGGCCACGAAGCCTTTCATGTCGGCTGTGCCGCGTCCGTAGATGCGGCCATCCCGGTGCGTTGCCTCAAAAGGGGGTGAAGTCCAGGGCTGGCCTTCCACCGGCACCACATCGGTATGGCCGGAGAGCAGGACGCCCGGAACGCCCACCGGACCGACCGTCGCAAACAGATTGGAGCGGCTGGGGTCTTGCGGGTCGGGCGCGAGCATCGATTCGATGCCGGCTTCCGCCAGGATGTCCTGGACCTTGTTGATGAGCGCGATGTTTGGCGTCAGGGAAACCGATGCGAAAGAAATGAGCGTTTCCAGGAGAGCGACGCTTGCTGAGGAGGTTTGATTTTCCATCTCTGGCCCTTCTTGAGGGGGCATTGCCAAAACACGGCATGGCCGATGCGGCTGGCGCTTCAGGACGCCGATTTCAGCGGCGCTGCTATATGGGGATCGAAGAAACTTGGAGCGCTCATTCCGGGGATGTATTGGTCGGAGATATAAGCGCGGCAGCGTTCCATGAAGATTCTCGTCAATCTTGACTGTTTCATCGGCTTGTAAGTCGCCAGGCCGAGCAGCATGGGCCGATGGGTACCGGCAAGGCGGACCCGCACCATGCGCTTTCCATCGAGCGACTGATCGGATTTAGGGCGCACATTGAAGAGTGCGTAGCCAATGCCGTTGGCGACCATGGACCGGACCACTTCCGTGGACTGCGAACGCGCCGCGATGTTCGGCGTCACCCCGGCCTTTTCAAACAGGGAGGTGAAATAGTCCCGGCTCATCGGCATATCGAGCAGGACGTAGGGTTCGGGCGCCAGCTCTTCGAAGGAGACGACTTTCTGCTGCGCCAGCGGATGAACCTCGCTCACTAGCACATAGGGCGGCATTGTCGCCAGGCTCTCGAACTGGATGTCGTCCTCAAGGTGCAGGTCGTAGGTGATCGCCACGTCGATCTCAAGCGCATGGAGCTTGTTCATCAAGACTTCCTGATCGCCTTCGACCATCTGCAGCTCGATTCTATTGAAGGCGCGCGAAAAGCCGAAGATGACCTCGGGCGCAATCATTGCCGTGAGCGACTGGAAGCTTCCCACCCGCAAGGTGCCCTGGATGACGTCGCTCGAATCGGAGGCGATTTCATAGAGTCGGGACGACCGTCCGAGCATATCTTCGCAGTGATGCAGGACCAGCTTGCCGATGGTGGTCAGTCCAATGCCCTTGGAAGAATGGCGCACGAACAGCTGCACGCCCAGTTCGGCCTCGATATGGGCGATCGCTGCGGAGATCGAGGGAGAGGAGATATGGATTTGCGTCGACGCAGCGGCGATGCTGCCATGCTTCGCCGTTGCGACGAAATACTCCATCTGGCGCAGGGAAATGCGATTGAGCATGTCGAGATCAGGAAAAGGGGAACGGTCCAGTGTACTGGAGAAGGTTTGCCCTTTCGAGTGCCGGCTGCCTGGCCGGCGCTGTCACGCTTCATTCGATGCGTCGGACTGGTCACAGGTTTCCGGGAACGCCAAAGCTGGGCGCCGCACGGGGATCGAGCGCCCGCTTGACATAGTCCTTCAGCTGCGGCGCATAAACCTCCCAGGCGGCATGGAGGGCCTCGACCGGATCGTTTTCTACCCAGTCCAGGCGCAGATCCACGACAGGCCAGTTTTGCGCATCGTACACCAGCAGGCCTGCCGAGTGCACCGGACCCTCCTCGCCGCCGGCGGCCTGGCCGGCGAGCATGGCCTGCATCAGCCGTTCCGCGAGCGCGCCTTCGGTCTGCTCGAAGGCCGACAGCATGGCCTGGGGCACGTCACGCGTCGCCAGCATGTTGCCCGCGCATGCGGCATGGCTGCCGACCACGCTTGCCAGGGTGCCCAGCGCCTTGGCACCGGTGAAAACCACTGGCGGGTTGTGCGCGTCGATGGCCATGAGCTGGCGATACTCGATATGGGGGCGCTTCTGCAGCTCCGCGAGGGCGCGTTCCGGCGTCAGGCCGCTGGCCATCAGGTCCAGCGCGAGGGGCCCCAGATCCGGGTCGGTAATGTTCTGGCTCGCGGCTGCGCCGACCCCTTTGCGGCCGCGGATGCAGCGCGAGGCAACCGCCGGTGACGAGGACGCCACGGCAGCGCCGAACTGGCCGGTGGCGGGGCACCGTGCAATGATGGAAAAGGTCATGGCAGCTCAGTCGGGGATGACAGCGGTGGCGTCGATCTCTACCAGCCACTCGGGGCGGGCCAGAGCCGATACGACGATGCCGGTCGAGACCGGGAAGACACCCTTCAGCCAGCGGCCCACGACGCGATAGACCGCCTCGCGGTAGCGCGGGTCGATGATGTAGATCGTGATCTTGCAGATGTCCTCGAGCTCGCCGCCGGCTTCCTTGAGCAGCATCGCGATATTGGCCATGGCCTGCTCCGCCTGTCCGGCGACGTCCCCGATGCACACGCTCTCCGAGGTGTCGAGGTTCTGGCCGATCTGCCCTCGCAGAAAAACGGTACGGCCGCGCGCGACAACGGCCTGGCAAAGGTCGTTGTCCAGGTTCTGTTCCGGGTAGGTGACTTTGGTGTTGAAGGTGCGGATGCGGGTATGCTTCATGGTCGATTCGGATCGATTCGGCAAGTGGCGGGAGATTGGGGGCGATGCACCCGACTGCATGGTCATGTGCAGCCGCTGGCGGCGCCATTTGTATTTTCCTGCCGGCCGTTAAGGAATTTCCGAATACCACTGAACCTCACACGGCCGCTAACCTGCTCCAGACGGCGGAACCATCCACAACCCCATCGGGAAATGTGAGGCACCCCTACGAAAAAGCCGACTTGGCCGCCTGGTACGACTTTCACATCATAGGCTCCGTAATTCGAAGTCATTGCGTCAACGTCGTTGCGTCAGCAACGCGTCGCTGCTTGTGATTGCATTGCCTGGTGGCACGTTCCAGCGTATTTCCAGTTCTATCAGATGTTTATCTTTTCGATTGGGGGTTAGTAAATGACGATTCGCAAGCTTTTGGCACTTTGCGCGCTCTCCGCCACGCTTGGCAGTACGGCGGCATGGGCCCAGGAAGCCTTGGTGGTGAGCACCTGGGGCGGCAGTTTCCGCGACCTCATCGATGAAAGCATCGGCAAGGAATTCACGCGGCAAACCGGGGTGCCGGTCAAGTACATCACGGGCGGCACCATCGACCGCCTGAACAAGGCGAAGCTTGCCTCCAAGCCCGAGAGCGACGTTACCTTCACGACTTCCCACGTCGGCTGGCTCTACGCCAACGGCAATCTGTTTGAAAAGCTGGATACGAGCAAGATTCCGAATTACAAGCATCTGGTCGAGCGCGCCAGGATCAGCCCGTATCACATCGGCAGCTGGGCCTATGTCTACACCATCGGTTATCGCGCCGACCTGGTGCCGCCCAGCGTCAAGTTCGAGAGCTGGAACGACCTGTGGAGCCCGGCCCTGAAAGGCAAGATCGGCGTGCCCGACTTCGATCCGAGCCATGTGGTCGCGGTTTCGGCCATGCTGTCGGGTGGCGATGCGCAAAGCTGGGAAAAGGGGCAGGACAAGCTCAAGGCGCTCAAGCCCAACTTCAAGGCGTTCTATACCAATGACGCCAATGCGCAGCAGTTGATCGCCACCGGCGAAACGCCCGTGCAGGTCATCCTGTCGATCAACGCCTATCACATGATCAGCCAGGGCGTTCCCGTCAAGTTGGTCACACCCAAGGAAGGCGCGGTGCTCGGCATCGATACCATGGCCATCACGAAGGGCTCCACCAAGGCCGATCTGGCTTACAAGTTCATGAACATCGCCTTGTCCCCGGAAGTCCAGTCGAAGATCGTGGCCTTGAAGAAGGCCAGCCCCGTCGTCGACGACGCCAAGGTTTCGCCTGAAGACGCCAAGCTGCCCGGCGTGTTCACAACGAAGGAGCAGTGGGACAAGGCCATCCTCGTGGACCACAAGCTGCGCGCCGAGAAGACTGCGGAATGGCGCAAGTGGTTCACTGAAAACGTCATGAACTGAACCCGACAGTAAGAGTATGGAGGGAGGGTCGCCGCGGCAATGCACCGCGCCGATCCTCCCTCGCCGATTGAGCATCTGGAATAAGGTTTAAGAATGCGCCCCGATTCACGAGCCTGGTTGGTCTCCCCGGCAGTACTTGTCGCGCTGTGCATCGCAGTATCGTTGATTGCGGTCCTGCAGTTCAGCTTCCGGGCGTATGTGCCCGGCTCCCTGGATGTCGGCGGATTCACGTTCGCCAACTTCAGCGACCTGACCAAGTCGATTTATCTCGACGCGTTCTCCAACACCTTGTGGCTGAGCGTGGAGACGACCGTGTTTTCGCTGCTGGTTGCGTACCCGCTGGCCTATGCCCTGGTGCGCGTCAGGAGCCGGGCGCTCAAGTCCTTCATTCTCGTGGTGTCCATCACGCCCCTGTTTCTGGGGGAAATCGTCCGGACCTACTCCTGGATTGCCGTCCTGGGCAGCAATGGCTTCATCAATGGCACGCTGCGAAAGCTCGGCCTGATCGACTGGCCACTGGAACTCATGTTCACACACCTGGGCGTGCTGGTCGCGCTGGTGCACGTAACGATTCCCGTCGTGGTCCTGATGCTAGCCACGGCAATTTCGCATATCGACCGCGACTACGAAAAAGCCGCCCAGAGCCTGGGTGCCGGCCCGGTCAGGACCTTCCTCACGGTCACGCTTCCGCTTTCGATGCCGGGTATCCTGGCTGGCATCACAACTGCGTTCGCCTGGACCTTCAGCGCCTTTGCGACGCCTCAGATGATTGGCGGAGGCCGCGTGCCGACGGTCTCGACGCTGGTGTACCAGCTTGGCTTTGCTTCCATGAACTTCCCGCTGGCGGCCAGCCTGAGTGTGATGGGCTTGCTGCTCACGGCCGCAGCGCTCTTTTCCCTGGGGCTGTTCACCAAGCGGCTGAAAGCCGTTGGAGGCCACTAAAATGAGAATCAAAAGCGCTCTGCCTTTGCCGCTGCGTGTCGCGGGCCCGCTGCTCGTCGCCATCCTGCTTGCATTCGTGCTGCTGCCGGTGGTGGTGGTGACCATCGCCGCCTTCAACGAAAAGGCGATCATCACTTTCCCGCCTGAATCCTATTCGCTGACATGGTTTGCACGCGTCTTCAGTTATCCGGATTTCCAGGATGGATTCCGTGCCAGCCTCGTCATCACCGGATGGTCCTCGTTCATTGCGCTGGTGATCGGGACCTGCCTGTCGATTGCCGTCAAACGGCTGGAATTCCCCGGCAAGCAGACGCTGCTGGCCATCCTGCATTCTCCGCTCGTGGTGCCGCACTTCACGCTGGGGCTGGGCCTGCTCATCCTGGTGTCACAGGCCTCCATACACCGCTCATATGACGTCGTCATCCTGTGTCACGTGATGCTGGTGCTGCCGTTCGTGCTGAAGAGCGTCTATGTTTCGATGGAAAACCTGGACGCAAAGCTGGAACAGGCGGCAGCAAGCCTCGGTGCGTCGCCGCTGAAGGTGCTTTTCACGATTACGATTCCGCTGCTCGCGCCGGGGCTGTTTGGCGGCTGGTTGTTTGCAGCGATCATGTCGTTCAGTGAATTCACCGCATCGCTTTTCGTCACAACGCAAGACACGCAGACCCTGCCCGTTTCCATGTACAACTATGTCCGGGAGTTTGCCGATCCGACGCTGGCCGCGCTGTCAGTCGTCTATATTGCCGTGACGGCTAGCGTGCTTGCCTTTGCGAACTATTTTCTGGGCTTGGGGAAAATCCTCAATATCGAGCAAGGGCATTGACCGGCATGCGCTGCTGAAAGCCGTGCTATCGTTTTCCTTGCGTAAGCAAACAGGAGCCCACTTTGCCTCCAACGAATCTGCGTCTCTACGTCGATGCTCAATTCGCAAGTCCATATGCGATGTCCGCCTTCGTGGCCCTTCACGAAAAAGGATTTTCGTTTGAGCTTGTACCCATCGACTTGGGCAACAATTCAAACCTCGAGCCCGAATATGCAGCGACTTCACTAACGCAGCGTATTCCTGCGCGGTTCACGACGGTTTCGCTTTGTCCGAGTCCTCAGCAATAACTGAGTACCTCGACGAGGTTTTTCCGGGAACCTCACTGTACCCAAAAGATGCGATCAGCCGCGCTCGGGCGCGTCAAGTCCGAGCGTGGCTGCGAAGCGATCTCTTGCCCATCCTGCAAGAGCGCTCCACTGAGGTAGTCTTTTACGGCGCTTCCGCCGCGCCGCTATCTGCTACAGCACGAACGGCCGCAGGAAAACTGTTTTCTGCGTGCGAGATATTGCTTACCGACCACTCGCCGAACCTCTTTTGGCGAATGGTGCATCGCAGACGCCGACCTTGCGCTGATGCTGAACCGGCTCGTCCTGAATGGTGATACGGTGCCGGCAAGGTTTGCTGACTATGCTGCCCACCAGTGGCAAAGGCCGTCTGTTCAACGTTGGGTTGCCCTGAATCGTCCCCCGCTGTGAAACCGTCGAACTTTCGGCGGGGGCTTCTGTTCAAGCTGGCGTATTGATTTAGGGCACACCGTCGGGTGCGCCGCTGAGTGTCCGCTCTTTGAAGATGCGACCGGTTGAGCCCACAGCCAGTAACGGTCGCTCAATTTCGCTGCAACAAACAGACGACCATGCCAGGTCGGACAATCTGCGGGGTCGGTTACCGCCTACGTGCGGCACGCTTACCTCCCTAACCGACTTTAGCAACGACGCCACTGGCCGGATTTTCGTGAGCTAACGGATACGGTTCTGGCGCCTGCGGTGGCATTGGCCGGCTCTTAACCCAAAGCCCAAACTCCCGCATCACCTCCACAACAGGCGCAAGGCGCGCACCGTCCTCTGTCAGTTCGTACTGCACCGTAACTGGAACAGTCGGAAACGCTGTTCTCTTCACCAGGCCGACTTCTTGAAGTGCTTTCAGGTCCAGGGTGAGCATGCGCTGCGAAATATCTGGCATCTCTCTTCGCAGTTCGTTGAAACGCTTCGGCCCTTCAAGCAGGTACGAGGCGATCAGCAGCCGCCACCGGCCGCCCAGCAGGCGCATTGCTTCCTCTACCGAACATCCCGACACAGCCGTCTTCATGGAAGCCTCTCAGTCATAGGTATAAAAAATGTACCTACACCACATTTTAGTGCCTTCTTCCTTTTCTATACCGTCTTCAGCATCATTCGATCCATCAGCAAGGCACACCGCTTTGCGATGACCTTTAGGGATATGAAATGAAGCTGTACTACATTCCGGGTGCTTGCTCGCTGTCGCCCCACATCGTGTTCAATGAATTGGGGCTGGACGTGACCCTCGCGAAGGTGGACTACAAAACTCACAAAACTGAAGATGGTCGCGATTTTTTCGAACTCAGTCCTTTTGGCTACGTCCCACTCCTTGAATTCGACGACGGCACACGGCTGTGCGAGGGGCCGGCCATTGTTCAGTATTAGGCAGATCTGAAACCCGAGTCGAACTTGGCCCCTGCGAACGGGACCATCGACCGCTATCGTCTGCAGGAATGGTTGAGCTTCCTGACTTCCGAGATCCATAAGGGCTTCATTCCGCTGCTCTATGCGAGGCTGGCGGGCAAGTACGGCGTCGAGACTGCGAAGCCGAAGTTGGAAAAGCGTTACGCCTGGCTTAACGAGAAACTCGCCGGCCGCGACTATCTGATGGGTGACACCTACACTGTCGCCGACGCCTACCTTTATTCCCTGACCCAATGGGGCCAAGCCGAGTGGCTTGAGTCGGTCTACAATACCGACATCCACTTCGACGGCCTGGAGAACCTCAGGACCTGGTATCTCCGTATGCGGGAGCGGCCGGCTGTGCGCAAGTCCCTGGACACCGAAGGCCTCAGGTAAGGCTTCGGTTCACCTAAGAAACCTGCCTTCGCGTTCGGCGTCGGGTGCGATGTTTCGGACGGTCACCCTGGAAACTGACGTAACCTTCGCGCCTCGGGTCGACACCAAATTTCCTTCGGTTGCAGAGACGTCGACAGGGTGGTGAACCGCGCAGCCAGTCATCACCAGGGCGCCGGCAATTGGAGCCTTCGGCGGTACCCGCGCGAACCCCGCGTTCCGCGTGCCGGCCAAGCACGGACCGTAGCAGCTCGATATGCCCGCGCCCCGCTTGGTTTTCACCGCCAAAAATCAAGGGTGCCAGGTCGACGGCCTTTCAATTGGCATCGCAGGCCGTTGGCTTCCCGCCATGGCATACGAAAGTTTGTTTGCGGCATCGACGACTGTCTGCGCCAGCTCCAGCAGACGGTCTTCGCTTAGCCGGGCGGTCGGTCCCGAAATGCACATGGAGCCCAGCAGCCGCCAGTGCAATCCGAACACCGGTGCCGACACGCTCGAGACTTCGGCCTCGCGCTCGCCGAGCGACAGATGAAATCCACGGCGGCGGATCATTTCATAAAGCTCGCCCGGCTCTCCCGAGAACGCCAGAATGACGCGGCCTGGCGAGCCGCTGTCCAGCGGCAGGGCCGCCCCGATCCTGACGTGATGCCGGATGGCCTGCGGTCCTTCGACCCGGACCAGGCAGGTTCGCTGTTGTCCCTCCCGGACGTAGAACGAAGCGCTTTCGCCGGTCTTGATCGTCAGCTCCCGCAGGACTGGCTCCACCACTTCCTGAACGTTGAAGGTTGCCTGATAGCACGCGCCCAGCCACCCTGCTGCGCGGCCGAGCCGCCAGCTGCCGTCTTCCTTCTGCACCAGGTAGTTGTCCGCCGCCAGCGTGCGCGCCAGCCGCAGCACGGTGGTCTTGTGGATGCCGGTTCGCCGGCTCAGTTCGGCAAGTGAGAGCTGGGGGTCGTTCACCCCGAACGCCTCGAGCACGCGCAGGGCGCGGGTGACCGCTATGACGCCCCCGGCGCCATCGTCGCCTTTTGAGGCGCCCTTTGGATCACTATTCGCATTCATAGAATGAAACGAGGTGCACGGTATGAAACGGCATTGTATGCCGTGAAACGGTCGACCACAATCCGAATCACAACGAAACCGAGATTCGGAGACAGTAATGAAGGCAATTTCCCGTCACTGCATATTCATGCTTGCCGCAGGTCTGGTTCTGGCGTCCGCCACTACCCAGGCCGCGCCGCAATACCCCACCAAGCCCATCCGCGTCATCGTGCCTTTTCCCGCCGGCGGGGGCACGGACATCATCGCGCGAGAAGTCACCAATACGGTGGCCAAGTCGACCGGCTGGGTCTTTGTGGTGGAGAACAAGCCAGGGTCCGGTGGCAACCTCGGGGTTGACGCGGCAGCCAAGGCGCCGGCCGATGGCTACACCATCGTCATGGGGCAGACCAGCAACCTTGCAATCAATCCCTCGCTGTATGAACGGCTGCCGTATGACCCATTGAAGGATCTGGCGCCTATCAGTCTGGTCGCCTCCGCGCCGCTCGTCCTGGTGACGCATGTCAACTCGCCCTACAAGACGATGAAGGACGCGCTTCAGGCTGCCAAGGCAAAGCCCGGAGCGATCAATTTCGCGTCGCCGGGCAACGGCACGGTGGCGCACCTTGGCGGCGAGCTGCTTCAGGGTACCGCGAAGGTGAAGTTCACCCATGTGCCGTACAAGGGCGCAGCGCAGGCGGTCAACGACCTGATGGGCGGCCAGGTCGATCTCTACATGGCATCCGTGCCAACGTTGCTCGGGCATATCAAGAACAACAGGCTGCGGCCGCTCGCGGTGACGTCGCCGAAGCGTTTGCCAGACCTGCCCCAGGTGCCGACAGTCGCCGAGCTGGGCTATCCCGGCTTTGATACCGCGACCTGGTTCGGCTTCGTCGCGCCTGCCGCGACACCGAAGGAGATCGTGGTGCGCCTCAATACCGAGTTCAACAAGGCGCTCAAATCCCCGGAGCTCGCCAAGAAGCTGAATGAACAAGGCGCATCGGTGCTGGCCGGCACGCCTGAGGCGTTCAGCGCGCTGATCAAGCAGGACATCGGACGCTGGGCATCGGTCATCAAGACCTCCGGCACGAAGCTGGATTGACGCCCTTATCTACCTGTCCATTTCATATTGCCGGAGTCCATCATGACCTTGCCCAACATCATCAAATCGTTTGAGCGCGTGCCCGCCGAGATCGTGGCGCGCGCTGCCAGGTTCCAACCGGCGATCCTCTCCGATGTCGGCGGACGCCGCGGCGCTTTGCATGGCCGGATCAGGGCCTTGCGCCCGGCCATGAAAGTCGCCGGGCCCGCCTTCACTGTCGAGGTTCGCCCCGGTGACAATCTGATGATCCACGCAGCACTGGCGCTGGCGCAGCCGGGCGATGTTCTGGTCGTCGACGGCAAAGGGGACCAGACCTCTGCGCTGATGGGAACGATCATGATGCATGCCGCTCGCCAGCGCGGCCTTGCCGGTGTCGTCATCGACGGCGCGGTCCGCGACAGCCTCGAGCTCGACGAAATGCAGTTCCCGGTCTTTTCGGTGGGTACGAACCCTAACGGCCCCACCAAGGAAGTTGGCGGGCGCATTGGACACCCCATTTCTGTTGGTGGCGTCACGGTGAACCCTGGCGACTACATCTGCGGCGACGCCGATGGCCTGGTCGTGGTGGAGCGCGAGAAGATCGAAGCCTTGCTCGATGCGGCGGCAAAGAAGGAAGAGGCGGAAGCCAAGCGCATCGCCCAGATCAGGGAAGGCAATACCACCGCACCCTGGCTGCTGGCATCGCTGGTGACGGCGGGCGTCCTGAAGCAGGGAGAAGCACTGTGACGAACAAGCAAGTCATTATCGTCACGGGTGCCGACCTCGCGCCGGAAGCCCTCGCGCTGCTGGGCGACTATGAAATCGTATTCGCGGGGAAAACGCCCCAGACCGCCGATATTGCAGCCCTGGCAAAGGAGCACAACCCGGTCGGCATTATCGTGCGCTACGGCAGCTTGACCGCTGAAGTCATGGACGCAGCACCAGCCTTGAAAGTGATTTCGAAACACGGCACCGGAACTGACACCATCGATAAAGCCGCTGCGCAGGCGCGCGGCATCAAGGTGGCCGCCGCGGCCGGGGCCAATGCCGCCGCCGTGGCTGAACATGCGTGGGCGCTGATCCTTGCGTGTGCCAAAGCGGTTCCACATCTCAACGATCGCATGCGCCAGGGTCATTGGGACAAGGCGACTTACAAGGCCGTCGAACTGAACGGTTGCACGCTCGGTATCGTCGGGCTCGGAGAGATCGGCCGCCGCGCCGCCGTGGTTGGTTTGGCGATGGGCATGCATGTCACCGCTTTCGATCCTTATGCGGCGACAGTCCCGGAAGGCGTAACGCTTGTCGACCTGCCTCGGTTGTTCAGGGAATCGGACGTGGTGTCGCTGCACTGCCCGTTGACGGAAGAGAACCGTGGCATGTTGAACCGCGAAACGCTGGAGACGTTCAAGGACGGCGCGATCCTGGTCAATACGGCGCGAGGCGGACTCATCGACGAGCCTGCATTGGCCGAAGCGCTGCAGAGCGGCAAACTGTATGCGGCTGGACTGGACAGCTTTGCCGTGGAACCGATGCCCGTGCCGCATCCGTTCCGCGACATTCCCAACCTGATCCTGTCGCCGCACATCGGCGGCGTCAGCAACGCGGCGTACGTGAACATGGGCGTTGGAGCGGCAAAGAACGTCCTGGCGGTGCTGCAAGGCGTGGCTACGCCGGCCTGACCGACGCACGGCTGCATCATCAACTAGAACAGAAGTGTCGCGGGAGGAGCCGACGGACAGTCAGGTCTCCCCCGCAGCACAAGGAGACAAAGGTGTTTTATCGAACCATTGGCTGCCTGGTGGCAGCAACGACGCTGCTTGTCAGCCTGTCCGCTGTGGCGGCGTACCCGGACAAACCGGTCCGCATCATCGTGCCGAATCCTCCCGGCGGCGCCGTCGACGTCGTGACGCGCAAGGTTGCGCAGAAGCTCTCCGTGCAGACGGGGCAGAGCTTCGTCGTGGAGAACAAGCCGGGCGCGTCCGGCACGATCGGCACGTCCCAGGTCGTGAACGCACCCGCCGATGGCTACACGCTTCTGGCGAACGACAACTCCTACACTACCCTCCCCTATGTCTTCAAGAAGCTGAACTGGGACCATCAGACCGCTCTGGTCCCTATCGCGCCGTTCGCATTTTCGCCGGTGGTGCTTGGCGTCAAGGCCGATTCGCGCTTCAAGGACCTCGCTTCGCTCGTCAGCTATGCCAAGGCACATCCCGGAGAGGTGACGTTTGGCACCGGCGGCCCCGGTAGTTCGCCGCATTTTTCTGCCGAGGCGTTCCAACAGGCCGCAGGTATCAAGCTGATGCATGTGCCGTACAAGGGGGCTGGCGAGGCCATGGTCGGGCTGCTGTCCGGTAGCGTGGATCTGCTGGTCGTGTCGACCCCGACCGCGCTGGCGCCGGTCAAGGGTAATCAGATGCGCCTGCTGGGCATCAGTGGCAAGACCAGGGTGGATGTATTCCCGAGCGTCCCTACGTTCGCTGAAGCTGGTGTACCCAACTTCAGCCTGTTCAACTGGTCAGGCCTTGCCGCGCCAAAGGGCACGCCGAACGATGTCATTACGCGCCTGCAAACGGAAATCCAGAAGGCGCTCCAGGCGCCCGACATGAAGGCGTTCCTTGCGCAGATGGGGTCGCAGCCGGGCAACCTGGACAGTCCCGCGTTCGCGCAGCTGATCCAGCGCGAAACCGCGCAATGGGCAACGGTTGCGCAAAAGGCGCATATTGAGAAGCAATAACCAGGAGCGGCGATGTTCCTACTTCAGCAACCGGCCGTACGCGATGCACAGGTGCTCACCCGGCTTCCGGAGTCGTTCCGTCGGCACGACCCCGACAACGCGTGGGCGCATGCCAATCGCGGCGGGGCGACGATCGACTCATTCCTGGAGGGGCCGGTCTGGGCCGATGGCCATCTCTGGGTGACGGACATCCCCTACGGCCGCATTTTCCGTGTTTCGATGCAGGGCGACTGGGAGCTGGTTGCCGAGTACGACGGTGAACCGAATGGCATGAAGCGCCTGGCCCGCGGTGATTTCCTGATCACCGACTATCGCAACGGCCTGGTGCGTCTGGATGCAAAGTCGGGAACCGTCACCCCGTTTCTCGAGCGCAGGAATTCGGAACGCTTCCGGGGCGTCAACGACCTGACCTTCGATTCGCAGGGCAATCTCTACTTCACCGACCAGGGCCAGACCGGCTTGCACGATCCGACGGGCCGCGTCTATCGGCTGACGCCCGACGGCAAGCTGGACGTCCTGCTGGACAACGCACCGAGCCCGAACGGTGTCGTCCTCGCGCCCGACGAGAAGGTGCTGTTCGTCGCGATGACCCGCGGCAACAGCGTATGGCGCGTGCCGTTGCAGGCCGACGGTTCGGTCAGCAAGGTCGGGCAGTTCTTTACCTCTTACGGCCCGAGCGGCCCCGACGGTCTGGCAATGAGATCGGATGGCCATCTGCTGGTGGCGAATCCCGGACTTGGTTATGTCTGGGTGCTCAATCATCGCGCCGAGCCTGTGGAGGTGATTCGTAGCCCCGGCGGCACATCGCTGACCAATCTGTGCTTTGGCGGCACCGAGGGCACCACGCTACTCATGACCGAGTCGACCACCGGGACGATCCTGTGCGCCGACATGTCGGTGGGCGGTGCACCGGTGCACGGAGGACGGCTGGCGTGAACGGAGTATCGGGCGTTCTCGCCATGCCGGACACATGCCTGCGCCAGAGCGCCGCGGCCGAGCAGCAAGAACGCGGCCTCACCCACGCCGCGTGCCGCGGGACTATCGCGCCTCGGTCGATTCGCGCTCGAACTTACGGATCACCGGGTTGCCAAGGATGGCATCCCTTCCCGCTTCGATCAGGCGATCGACGTCCTTCTCGGGCAGTCGAAGCCTGGTCGGCAGATCGTTCAGGCTTGCAGCTCGCTCCTTGTCGAGGGCCTCAAACGAGATCCGCGTGACGAAGAATTCGACTTCATTGCACCGCCAGCCTGGGCGGCGTGCAGCGATCTCCTGCTGCCGGAAATGCGGCAGCCCACACCGGTACGCCACGAGATCGTCGCGCCACCGCTGCATCATGGGAACGAAGGCGTCATAGGTCATGCGAACGCTGGTCGCCATTCCCGCGTCGATGGCCGCACTTGCGACTTCGATTCCGGACGGGCCACCCGGGCTTTGGTTCCAATCGCCGCGCGGGCCCTGACCGGCGTCAACAACGATGAAGAGTAGCCGCCGCACATTGATCGCGTCGTTCTCGCTCATGGGACCGTAAGCCGTGCCCAGCAGCAGGCGCGATTGCAAAATGGTGGCCAGGCCGTAGTTGTCGGTCACCCCGCCGTCTACCAGCTTGATGTACTTTCCCTTCGAAGTGTCCCGGTGACCGCGAACGGCGGTTGCCAAAGCGCCAAGCAGCAGCGATTGCCCGGGCCTCTGGGCGTGGTCAAGGTTCGGCAGCGGTGTACTGCAAACCTCGGGATATTTTTGAAGGACGATCGGTGCGAAGAAGAGCGGGACCGCCATGGATGCGGCGACGGCCTCGGAAACGGGAAAGCTCGCGAGATCACTGCATAGCGCATCGAATGCCAGCTGGCTGAACGGGAACGCGACCCGGTAGTAGACGTTCGTGGCATTGATCCAGACGAGCGGCTTGCCGCGGCGGAACATGTCGGCGAACGTCGCGCCCTTGAACACGTCTTCATCGAGCCATGTCTGGAGATCTTCCCGATTGTTGAGGCCTCCCGCGAAGAGGCGCGCAAGGTTGACCGGATTCAGGAGACTGAAGCGAAGCCCCGCCTCTCCGTCCTTCAAGAGCACGGATCGAAAGGTCGCCAGGCTGGCCTTGCCGTGCAGACCGTAGTACGCCGCGGTGATGGAGCCTCCGGACACGCTGCTGATAAATGAGACGTCGTCGAGCAGGGACGCGTCCCCGGGACCTCTCATGGCGTCGAGCCCCTGCAGCGCGCCGAAGGCGAAAGCTGCGGCTCGCGTGCCACCGCCAGAGAACGACATGGCGACGGTTGTCGGGCCGGCGACGTCGGTGGGTTCGCGCATGGCCGCGGATGCGCTGCCAGCCGCGGCCTGAGGCAGATTGCGCGGAGCATTGTGAGAAAGCGACCCACAGGCACTGAGTCCCGCAAGCAGAAGCAGCATCAGAGCGTGGCAGGCCCTGCCGCGGGCGTGCCGCTCTCTCCCTGCCCCCCCAACTCGCCAAGGCAGGCTGCTCTTGCGGCGAAGAGTCTGGTCATGTCGAAACTTCCACATTGGACTAGGTCAGAAAGGTGCTCGGCGTGGTGGCGGCCCGCGGGAAGGGAAGGTCGAGTTTCGTTGGCGCCAGGATCCGGTGTGTCCGGCTCCCTCGGGATCTTACGGCATCGCCATGGGGCCGCGCGACCCGCAGATGGCGCCTGAGTAGCGTCGGGAGAAAGTCGGAGGGCGGACGAAGATCAAGGTACTGAATGCTAACTCGACCGGGCTTGATTGGTTCGCCTGGTGCCGCGCCGCCAGCGGTCATTTTCAATCTCCTCCAAGTTGTCGGAGCCGCCACGCGCGCCGGCTTCAGGCATCAAACGCCCACCGGAGCCAGGGTCTTACATGTCCTGAATTAATCAAATTTTTTGAATAATGTTTACAACTCTGGCTGGCTATCTCCGCACTTTCATACGACATAGTTCGTCACATAGACGGCACGTCAATGCAACACAGCGAACAAAGCGCCGCCCAACGAGAACTCAAAATCATTGAATAAATTTCATCGGAGAGAGCAGTATGCCGAACGCCAAGCTGGAAGTCCCCCATCCCTCGGAGCACACAAGATGATTCCAGGTCGAAGCGTGGCCAACGGCGCCCTCCTGCTGGGATGCTGGCTGGCCATCAGCACGTCCAGCGTAGCGGCGGCAGCGATCGTCGCCAACGCGCTGATCGCATGATCGCCTCCTCCGCGGGGGAAACCTTCCGCCGCGGCCATGCCCCCGCTACAGGATGGATCTCAGCCATGAGCGCAAACGTCAACGCATCAGACTACAGCGCTGCACATCCGGTCGGCTATCATGCGAATCCTCTCTGAAGTAGCTCCCTATGATTTCCGTCCGTAATGTCACGCTGCGTCGCGGCGTCAATGTCGTACTCGACCGCGCGTCCGTCACCTTCAACCCCGGCGAAAAGATTGGTCTTGTCGGCCGCAATGGCGCCGGCAAGTCATCCTTCTTCGGCCTTCTCAACGGGACGCTACACGAAGACAGCGGTGAGTTCTCGATTCCCGCTGCATGGAAGATGGGCCAGGTCGCGCAGGAGATGCCGGAGACCGGGCAGAGCGCGACCGACTTCGTAGTCGAGGGTGATACCGTGCTGTTGGCCGCGCAGGCCGAAGTAGCCGCCGCCGAGGTCAGCGACGACGGCATGCGCATGGCGCACGCCTACATGGCCCTGCACGACGCCGGTGCACACGATGCCCCCGCACGTGCCCAGGCGCTGATCCTCGGCCTTGGCTTCAGTGCTGCGCAGCTTGGTCAGCCGGTCAACAGTTTCTCCGGCGGCTGGCGCATGCGACTGCAACTGGCGCGCGCGCTCATGTGCCCGTCCGACCTGCTGCTGCTCGACGAGCCGACCAATCACCTCGACCTCGACGCGCTGGTCTGGCTGGAAGCCTGGCTCAAGCGCTATCAGGGAACCCTGGTAGTGATCAGCCACGACCGCGAATTCCTCGACGCGGTGACGCAGGTGACGGTGCACGTCGACAACGCCAAGCTCGTGCGTTATGGCGGCAACTACAGCAAATTCGAAGACATGCGCGCTGAGCAACTCGTATTGCAGCAGGCCGCGCTGGCCAGGCAGGCGGACAAGATCGCCCACCTGCAGAAGTTCATCGACCGTTTCAAGGCCAAGGCCTCGAAGGCGAAGCAGGCGCAGAGCCGGGTCAAGGCGCTCGAACGCATGGAGAAGATCGCACCGGTACTTGCCGACGCAGAGTTCAACTTCGAGTTCAAGGAGCCGCTCAACGTCCCGAACCCGCTGTTGTCGATGCTGGACGCGAGCTTCGGCTACCCGGCGCCGACCGGCGCACTGCCGGGCACGCCGCCCACGATCATCGTGCGGGGCATCAACCGTTCCGTGCTGGCCGGGCAGCGCATCGGCATTCTCGGTGCCAACGGCCAAGGAAAGTCCACGCTGGTGAAGACGGTGGCGCACGCGCTGGCACCGATTGCCGGCGAAATCAGCGAAGGCAAAGGCCTGAATATCGGCTACTTCGCACAGCAGGAACTCGACGTGCTGCGCCCGCTCGACACGCCGATGGAACACATGATCCGCCTTGCCAAGGACACGCCGGCGCACATGCGCGCTCCCGGCCAGAGTGGCACCGAACAATCCCTTCGCACCTTCCTCGGCACCTTCAACTTCAGTGGCGACATGGTCCATCAGGCGGTTAGCACGATGAGCGGCGGCGAGAAGGCGCGGCTCGTGTTGTGCATGATCGTGTGGCAGCGTCCCAACCTGCTGCTGCTCGACGAGCCTACCAACCACCTCGACCTGGCCACCCGCGAAGCGCTAGGCATGGCGCTCAACGAATTCGAAGGCACAGTGATGCTGGTCAGTCACGACCGGGCCCTGCTGCGCGCCGTATGCGATGAGTTCTGGCTGGTCACCAAGGGCGGCGTCGAGCCCTTCGACGGCGATCTGGACGATTACCAGCAGTTCCTGCGCGACGAAGCCCGTCGCCTGCGCGAGCAGCCTGCCGCAGTGTAGAAGGTCATCGCCTGAAATGGTGGGACCCAGGCGTGAGCTTTACAGGATTCAGCGCGAAAGTCGCCATTGAGCGCCTCGTGACCTGATACGGCGAGTTCCGGAATCCCGTCGCAGTGGTTCTCCTTTTCAGAACCCTGCGCATGCCTATTAATGGGAAGCTGCTCGCCGGTCGAAGCAGTGACCGGAAACGTCGGTCAGTTGCCGGGACCATCGCCAGCCCGGGGAAAAAGCGGCCACGCCGTCGCCGCGCAGGCCCCGGCCAGGAGCCAGACGCCGGCCCAGCCGCCGCGATCGAGCAGTGGCGGGATCGCCGCAGGGGCAGCGAAGTACGCGGCGAAGACCAGCGTATTGGCCAGTCCGAGGGCCGTACCCGCCCGCTCCGCGCCCGCCTGCGTCGCCAGTTCGGTGTAGGCAACCCCATGCCAGGCCGAAACCGCGATGCCAGCCAGCACGACCGCGGCCATGGTCAGCGTCGCCGGAACACCCTGCCCGACCGCCGCGCAGAGGGCCAGCGGCACGAACATCAGCGCGGCGATCAGCGTGCATTGGCGCAGCCATGCACGGCGGTTGCCACGCCGATCGGTACGGCGGCCGCTCCAGATCCGCATCGCCATCGCGCCGAGCTGCACAGCGCAAAGGGTGGCGGCGATGCCCGACACACCCACATGGGCCGCATCGTGCAGGAACACCGAGGCGAAGCTCAAGACCGCGAACTGGGGCGCGCACAGGATACCGATGGCCACCGCAATGCGCCAGACCCGCAGGCTGCGCAACGGGCTGGCATTGTCGTGCGCATGGCGCCGTGCCGACGCGGGGGCATCGAGATGCGCGGGTTCGTGCAGCCATCGCCAGGTCAGCCAGGCAGAGGCAAGGCAGAACGCGGCCAGGACTGCGTACACCCAGCGAAAGCCCATGGCAAAGGCCAGCCACGGCAACACGAGCGCCCCTAGCCCGCCGCCGAGGGGCACCGCGGTCTGGCGGATACTCATCGCCAGGCCGCGCTCGCCGTCGGCGAACCATCGCATCACCGCCCGCCCGCTGGCCCCGTTGACGCTGCCGCCCGCCAGTCCCAGCAGCGCCATGCAGGCCATCGCCACCGGCAACGGCGGCACGCGATCCGGCCTTGGGGCCAGGAACAGTGCCATCACCGCCAGTATGAGAGCGGTGGCGCCGAGCCCGTACAGCAGGACGCGACGGTCGCCCCACCGGTCGGCCGCTGCGCCCCACGGCAGTTCGGACAACGCGGCGCCGATGCCCAACGCACCAAGCAGCAGGCCAAGCCCCCCGTTGTCGATCTGATAGGCGCTGCGCAGCCACACCGCGGTGGCGGGCAACCCGTTGGCGGCAGCGATGAAGCTGGCGTTCGCGGCAACGCCGACGCCCAACACTTTCCAGCGATGCGAAGCAGCGGAAGCCGCGAGGGAATTGCCACCAGGGCGGGCAAAACAGACGGACTCGGCCACGACGGCCCTCCGATAAGGCTGTTGACAGGGCGTCAGTATTGCAACCAATATTCGTCTTGAAAATCAGAAAGTTTGGGACCAATTGTTTCGTTTTTCCGCACGATTGCCATGACGTCGAATCTTGATATTGCCGCGCTGCGCAGCTTGATCGCCGGCATCGACCTGGGCAGCTTCGCGCGCGCTGCGGAGCAGGTCGGGCGCTCCACTTCGGCCGTCAGTGCGCAGATTCACAAGCTCGAGGACATGGCAGGCACGCCGCTGTTTCGCAAGGCCGGCCGGACCCTGGAACTTACCGAGACGGGGAGTCTGCTGCTTGGCTACGCGCGCAGAATCGTTGCCCTGAACGACGAAGCTGCCGCGGCCGTGAAAGGGGTGGACCTGTCCGGCGGCGTGCGATTGGGACTGCAGGAAGAGTTCGGCGAGGCAATGCTGCCGGAGGTGTTGGGGCGGTTTGCGCGAGCGCATCCGAAGGTCCGGGTCGAAGCCATGGTGGCGCGCAATCACGATTTGTTCGCCCGCATCCAGGCGCGGACGCTGGATCTCGCGCTGGTCTGGGGCGGCGCGGATGGCGCTCGGACGGCAAGAGAGCCCGGCGCCGATATCGCCGTGGTCGGCGAACCGCCGATGTGCTGGGTCGGACCGGCTGCGCTGCCGTGGCACATCGAGCCCGGCCAGCCGATACCGCTGGCGGCGTTCGACCGGCCCTGCCATTTCCACGATGCCGCCACGGCGGCATTGGACCGCGCCGGAATCCCCTGGCGCGTCTCGTTCACCAGCCCCAACCTTGGTGGCCTGTGGGCCGCCGCGGCAGCCGGACTTGGGTTGGTGGTCCGCACGCCCTACGGCTTGCCGGCATCGCTGCGGCAACTTGGGGCTGCCGAAGGATTGCCGCCGCTCGGCAAGATGCCCCTGATGCTCCTGCGCGCGCCGGGACCCGCGTCCGAGGTATCGCAGCGCCTGGCTGACATCATGCTTGAGGCGTTGCGTCCGGTGTGATGGCGGCGGTGGGATGGCTGGTCACGTCCTACCGGATCGGCGGTGAACCATCGAATTCCGGCCGTTCACGTAACAGGATGCGGAAGACCGGTATGGGGTCGCAAGCAAGCGGGCCCCGCCAGCGGCGCGGCGCTTGATGTTTGGCGTTGCAGCAAGGCCTGTCCGACATATAGTGAAATCCTGGCCCGTGTTTATGACTGCACGTTCCCCCCGCGGTGACACCTGTTGCCATGGAGAGGCACATCGACCCCGGCAGCATGCCCATCGCCGTGAGCAACACAGCGCGGATGTCATTGCCAGCCGAATCGTGTGCGCGTTCCTACGGGAGTCTTCATGCTGTACCAGCTCGTCGAGTATCAGCGCGCGCTGCTCACGCCATTCACCGCATGGGCGGCGAGCGCAGCAAATGCGTTCATCGATCCGGCCAGCCCCTTCGCATATCTCCCGGGCGCATCGGGCTTTGCTGCTGGCTATGAGATGCTCTACCGGCTCGGCAGGACCTGCGAGAAGCCGTCGTTTGGCATCATCACCGCCATCCGGCGCGACGGCCACGTCATCGCGGTGGCTGAGCAGGTCATTGTGGAAGGGCCGTTTTGCCGGCTGCTGCGCTTCGCACCCGACATGGGCGCGCTTGACCCTTGCACCGCATCGATGCCAGCGGTGCTGGTCTGTGCGCCGCTGGCGGGCCATCATGCCGTCATGCTGCGTGAAGTCGTGCAGGCCTTGGTGCCCGAGCATGTCGTGTATGTGACGGATTGGAACGATGCGCGTCGCGTGCCGGTGGCCGAAGGACCGTTCCATCTCGATGACCAGGTGGCCCACCTGCAGGCATTTATCCGTCGGATCAGGGCGGAACCGCTACACGTGCTGGCCATCTGTCAGGCCACCGTGCCAGCGCTGGCAGCGGTTTCGCTGTTGGCGAGCGCGGGTGAGCCGACACCCAGGAGCCTCATCCTGGTGGGCGGCCCGGTCGATGCACGCCGCAGCCCGACTGCACTCGGACGTCTGGCCGCGCGCCACTCTCTCGCGTGGTTTCAGCGTAACCTGATCTATGCGGTACCGCAGCCCTACCCGGGTGCCGGACGCAAGGTGTGCCCAAGCTTTCTGCAACTTGCCGGCTTGGCGGCGGCACAGCCAGAACGTCTGGGGGAGGCTTATTGGGACTATTGCCTGGATCTCGTTCGCTGCGACCCCGTGCGTGCCAAGGAGCACCGGCGTGCCTGCGATGCCTACCACGCGGTGCTCGACATGGCGGCCGAGTTTTACCTGGACACCATCCAGCTCGTGTTCCAGGAATTTCAGTTGGCGCGCGGCAGCTGGCAGGTGCGGGGCGAGGCAGTGCGGCCACAGGACATCCGTACCACCGCACTGCTGACCATCGAGGGCGAACAGGATGAGATTTCCGGCCGGGGCCAGACGCAGGCCGCGCACGATCTGTGCCAAGGCATCGCCGCATGCGACAAGCGGCACCTCACGGCCCGCCAGTGCGGCCACTATGATCTGTTCTGCGGGCCTCGCTGGTGCACCGACGTCTACCCCCGCATCCGCGATCTGACCGGGCACGATACTTAGCATCGCCTGCCCGCGGGCAGGCGCAAGCGATCACCCAGTCAAGGGTTGTGCAATCCCAATTGGGGAACAAGAACTCGCGGTGGCCAGCTCAGGGCTGGCTCTCGGGCGCCGACGCAGGATGGCCACGCGTTGCCGCGGCGGAAGCGCCTTGGCCGCCGGCACGCCCCTTACTGCGGTCAACCTTGCCGTGCGCTTCGCTCTTGCCTTTCTTGGCACTCTCGCCGGAGGCACTGCTGGCGGCCTGCTCAGTTGGCTCCGCGCGCCTGCCAGTGTCAGTCCCCGGTGTTGGAGGCGAACCGTAGCGACCGCCCTGCGCCCACGCCGCAACGGCGGTTAGCGAAAGAGCGGCGAGGAAAGCTAGCTTTTTCATTGCTGTCTCCTTTCCTGTGGGATCGCCTTTCACGGTAGACGCTCGCGCTGTAAACACAAGCCTGCGAACCCAATAGCGCTCAAGTCGCTGCAAACTCTGCTCCGCGCCGGCGTGCGATGAGGGTGCACGCGAGTTCAAGAATAACGCTAACCCTCCGGCGCCGACGACACATCGTGCGTGATCTGCCCCGCGCCCAGCTTGTTCACGCGTCATCGCGCAGTCGGTAGTGGTACCGGTGATCGCTGATGCCGACACAGACTATGGCAACGAACTGAACGTCACGCGCCGGCGCGTACTTCGATCGTGAAGAAGTGATCGAGTGCCTGTACGGGACCGGCCGGCCCATCGACCGAGCCGCCGGGCGCGAAGCCGACCAGCCGCTGCAGGTCCCTACTTGCCGCCGACGCCGACCTTGCCGCGCCCGACCTTTCGATGCGGCACACTGGGGCGTAGCCTCTTCCTGGAGCCAGCCGTCAGCGTGACGTGCTCCGCAGGGTAGCGGGGGATCCTGTGCGGCGCGGCCTGATGGGCGGAATGGCCCGGATCGATGCGCTTGATAGCTGACATGACTGACACCTCCTCAGAGGATTCTAGTCCGAAACAGCACGGCGCTTATGCCGCCCGTCGCTAGCAGCCCCATGGGCGCTGATCCTGGGGCGTTCACCAGTGAGGGGCCCATGACCGCAACATGCAGACAGGCGCGGCAAATGTCTCCATCAATGCAATCGAGGACGCGATCAACGCGTGGCGGCGCCGCGCACAGCCGCCGGCCGACGTGTGGCCAACGGCACTACCCCGCCCGCAGCGCCCACAGGGCCTCCAGTACGTATTCCGTGGCGCGTTCTACCCGCTCCCCGCTGTGCGCCAACCCCAGTCGCCGCCACAACGCCGGCCGCAGCGGCCGCATCACTATGCGCGCATCCGGCGCCGGCGTGGTGACCTCGTGTGGCAGCAGGGCCGCACCATAGCCGGCCGCCACCAGGCTCTTGATGGCGTCGTTGTAGTTGAGCTGAATCCGCGGTGCCGGCCTGTGGCCACCGCTGGCGAACCACTCGGCGGTCAGGCGCGACAGGCGCGTGGTGCCGTCATTGAGGATCAGCGGGCGCGTTGCCAGCCAGGCCGGCGTGATGCGCGCCGGGCAGGGCCAGCTCGCTGGCAGGAAAGCCCGTACCGGATCGCGCCGCCAAGGGCGGATGGTCAGCCCCGCCACGCGCGCCTGTGGCAGTGCCACCAGACCGATCTCCAGCGTGCCGGCGGCCAGCCGCGCCAGCGTCTCCTCCGAGGTAAGCACGGCCACCTGCACGTCGATGTCGGGATGCCGCTCCGCCAGCACGGCCAGCGCCTGCGGCAGCAGGTGGGCGATGGCCCCGGTCGAGGCGCCGAGGCGCACGCGGCCGGTCAACCCCTGCACCTGACGCTGCACGTCGTCCAGCGCAAGGTCGGCATCGGCCAGCAGGCGACGGGCGCGATCGACCAGGGTCTCGCCAATGGACGACGGACGCACCTCGCCGCGCCTGCGCGTCAGCAGTTGCGCACCGACACGGGCTTCCAGCTCGGCAATGTGAAGGCTGACGGTGGGCGGAGCCAGGTGCAACGCGCGCGCGGCTTCGGCGAAGGAACCCAGATCGGCGATGGCGACGAGGGTACGCAGGCGGTCCAGGCTGATCTCGCGCATGGGGCGGCATTCCGGTTAAGGGCGTATCTGCTGACGAGGAATATCGTTCAGGAAACGTGAATTTCATCGTCATGAAATTCAACTTCTTCGATTCTATCCGGTGGCGCAAGATGGCGCTTCCTGTACCGGCCGCACCAACGCAGAGCTGATGCTGAACCGGCCGGGGCCGCCACTTTCACGCCACTGCCAAGGATCCATCCCATGCGCTACCCTCTTGTTTTCATCGACGGCGACCAGGGCACCACCGGCCTGCAGATCCACGAACGCCTGCGCGGACGCGACGATCTGCGCCTGTTGACACTGCCCGCCGGCCAGCGCAAGGATGCGCGCGCCCGCGCCGACGCCATCAACGGCTGCGACATCGCCATCCTGTGCCTGCCGGACTCCGCCGCACGCGAGGCGGTGGCGTCCATCGTCAACCCTGCGGTGCGTGTGATCGATGCCAGCTCGGCACACCGCACGCAGCCCGGCTGGACCTACGGCTTTCCCGAGATGACTGCCGGCCAGGCGCAGCGCATCGCGGGCGCGCTGCGCGTCAGCAACCCGGGCTGCTATCCCACCGGGGCGATCGGCCTGTTGCGCCCCTTGGCGGAGGCCGGCCTGCTGCCGCACGACTACCCCATCGCCATCCACGCGGTGTCGGGCTATTCGGGTGGCGGCCGCACCGCCGTCGATACCTACGAGGGACCGCAGGCCACCCGGGCCCTGCCCTTCCAGGTCTATGGCCTGGACCTGGCGCACAAGCACACGCCTGAAATCCAGCAGCACGCGGGCCTGGCACGTCGTCCCGCCTTCGTGCCGGCCTACGGCGCCTTCCGGCAAGGTATCGTACTGACGGTGGCGCTGGAGTTGGACCTGCTGGCATCGGGCACGGACGTCGGCAGGCTGCACGCCTGCCTGCTCGACCACTACGCCGGCGCCCGCCATGTCGAGGTGATGCCGCTAGCCGAATCGGCCGCCACCACTCACCTCGACCCGCAGGCACTGAACGGCACCAACGACCTGCGCCTGGGCGTGTTCGCCAACCGCGAGCACGGGCAGGTGCTGTTGGCGGCGGTGTTCGACAACCTCGGCAAGGGTGCTTCGGGGGCGGCAGTGCAGAACCTCGATCTCATGCTGGCCGGGGTGGCGGCGGAGGTTCACCGGGCCGCCTGAGGCCTACCCAGCGTCGAAATATGAAGCGGGCCGGCAGCTTCCCGGCTTCCGGCCCGCCTGATGCGATCGGGTCACTGACGCAGGAGCAATTGTTGCCGTTCGGTCAACATACTGAGGGCCTTCGCGATGCTACAGCCTGGGGTCGGCCATTCTCAGTCGATCATCGCTTCCTTCCCGAGTGACCATGGGTGCTCTGACACCGGTGGTCACTGACACGGCAGCAACTTCGTGCCACGCGCCTAGGGTTTCGCTGTTCCTCGTCGGATAAGCATGTCAAAGAGAAACTGAGCGGCCGGCGCCAACGGGCGTCCTCGTCGCGAGATCAATCCCAACGTTCGAGTTATCACTGGGTCAGTCAGCGGGATCGCAAGCAGACCACTGCTGGACTTCGGCGGCAAAGCCATTCGAGGCACAACACCGATTCCCAGGTCGGCCTGGACCAGGCTTACCAAGGCGGGAACATGATTTACCTCGCAGTACCATCGCGGTCTTACCGGCAGCCGCGCAAGGGCCTGGTCGATCAGGAAGCGGTTGCCGCTGCCCTGCGCGAGCGTAATGTAGTCACAGCCTTCAAGGTCTTTCCATTTGACGCTTCTTCGCGTCGCCAGCGGATGCCCCTTGCGACAGGCGACAACGAACGCCTCTTCAATCAAGGGGCAGAAATCGATGTCAGGCTCCTGCGTCCCGATATAGGTCAGGCCGAAATCCGCATCGCCGCGCGTGACCGCGAGAAGGACATCCCCGGAAGACTCGTCAATGATGCGGATCCGTATCCCCGGATAGCGCTCGTGATACGGCCCCACGACAGAGGGCAGGAAATGCCCGACCGCAGACGGTACGCATGCAAGCGTCACCTCGCCCGACAGCCGATCGGCAACGGTCTGGATGCCGAGCATGGCCTCTTCCAGCTCGTTGATGACGTTTCGCGCCTTGTGCACAAACATGCGGCCCAGGGTAGTCAATTCGACTTTCCGGGTGGTCCGCGTGAACAGCGCGACGCCAAGCGCTTCTTCCAGTTTATCGACGCGACGCGACAGTGCCGACTGCGACAGGAACATCGCATCGGATGCCGCCTTGAAGCTGCCCAGATCGGCTACGGCCAGGAACGCTCGCAAGTCCGCCAAATCGAAATTCATGTGTCTTACGCAAGAATACTTGTGATCTTTGCACTTTACACTTGAATCCGGTCAGCGTGATCATTCGCCCTATGGATGGAACGAAACACTGTCCTGACCAAGCAGGAGACACAATGCCCAACAAAGTACAAGAGCCGTTACGGCGCATGTCGCGCCGTAACGCCCTAGCCGCCCTCGCGATCCCGCTAGCCACTGCACTGATTCCCGCACAGGCGCAGACCTGGACACCCGCCAGGCCGATCCGGCTGATTGTCCCGTATGGGCCCGGCGGAAGCTCGGACGCCATTGCCCGCGTCATCGCGGCAGAGATGTCGAAGAATCTGGGCCAACAGATCGTGGTGGACAACAAGGGCGGCGGCCAGGGTGTCATCGCCATGCAGGAGACCGCACGCGCAGCGCCTGACGGATACACACTGGTTCTCGGCCACGTTGGCACGCTTGCCGTCAATCCCGCCATGATGCGCAAGCTTCCCTACGATCCTCTGAAGGACTTCACGCCGGTGACTTTGCTGGCGAAAGTGCCGATGGTGTTCGCGGTGGGGCCTACCGTCCATAGCGATTCCATCAAGGCATTCATCGCCCAGGCCAAGGCGAAGCCTGGTGCCATGACCTACGGATCGGCGGGCAACGGAAGCGCTGGCAACGTTGCTTTCGAGATGCTCAAGCAGACTGCGCATATCGATCTTGTGCACGTGCCATATAAGGGCACCGGCGCCCAGATTTCCGACTTGCTCGCCGGAAACATCGACGCCGCATCGGCGGGCCTGGCGGGGATCCTGCAACACGCCAAGGCGGGCAAGCTGCGCATACTCGCCGTTGGATCGTCAAAGCGCCTCGCGCCGATTCCCAACGTTCCCACCATTGCCGAGGAAGGCTACCCGGGATTTGAAAGCTCGCAATGGTTTGGGCTGATGGCGCCAGCGCGCACGCCCACGCCGGTGGTCAGCCGCCTGCATGCCGAGGCAGTCAAGGCCCTGGCCACCCCGCTGGTGCGACAACGACTTGCCGAGGACGCAAGCACGCCTGTCGGCGCGGGCAGCGCCGAATTTGCGTCATTCATTCGTTCCGAGCAACAACGCTGGGGCACCGTCATCCGCAGCGCGGGAATCCAGGCAAACTAAGTCTTCCGAGAATATCCAGCATGCAACAAGATCGAATCACTGTATCCGAAGCCGAACTCCGCCAGCTCGGAGTGCGCGCGTTCCAGGGCCTGGGCCTGACCGAAGGGGACGCCATCGATGTCATTGACATCCTGGTACTTGCAGACCTCTTCGGGCTCAGCACCCATGGACTGTCTCGCATTGAATCCTATGGCGAACGGCTCCAGTCCGGCGGTATCTCGGCACGCCCCACCATTACAGTTGAGCGCGCCGCGCCGGCGCTGGTGAAGGTCGATGGTGGCAACGCAGTCGGCCCGCTCGCTGGCATGAAGGCGCTGCGCGCCGCCATGGAAGTCGCCGAAGAATTCGGCATCGGCATGGCCTTCGTCCGGGGCAGCAATCATTTCGGGCCAGTTTCACCGTACAGCTACATTGCGGCGGAAGCAGGATTCGCCAGCATGATTGGCAGCAACGCCACGACGACCATCGCGCCATGGGGTGGAAGCGACGCCCGCCTGGGCAACAGCCCGCTGGGTTTCGGCGTACCGGGGCATGACGGCCGCCACTTCCTGCTGGACATGGCCATGAGCGTGGCCGCACGCGCCAAGATTCGCAATGCGCTCAAGGCAGGACAATCCATCCCGGATTCATGGGCCACCGACGCGCAAGGACGACGGACCACCGATCCCAAGGCTGCCCTCGATGGCTTCCTGCTGCCGATTGGCGGGCACAAGGGCTATGGGCTGGCACTGATGGTCGATCTTTTCGCAGGACTGCTGTCGGATGCGGCGTACCTGACTCACGTCAAGTCGTGGGTCGATGCACCCGACCAGCCCCAGAACCTGGGCCATTTCTTTATCCTGGTTGATACCCGGCGACTGGGATCGGCCCAATGGCTGGCTGCCCGCATGCAAGACTTTGCGGCGATCCTCCACGGTAGCGCACCCGCGGAGCCTGGCAAGCCTGTTATTGTTCCCGGAGAGATCGAACTCGACAAGCTGGCGCGTCAGCGCGAAAAGGGCATTCTCATGGATCCAGCGGTGAAGGCGCTACTGGATCGACATGCCAACGCAAAGACGAACTGAAATGGCACACGCCGGAAGCATCATGACAAGTCAATATGCAAGGCTTGCAGCGGAGCTTGCGCCGACGGGAATCCTTCGCGCATCCATCAACGTAGGCAACCCTATCCTGGCAAACCTCGATGCCGGCGGCAATCCATTCGGCGTTTCAGTAGACCTCGCCCGTGAGCTTGCCAGTTGCTTGGGCGTTCCGCTTGAGCTTGTCGTATTTGACTCAGCAGGGAAGTCGGTCGAGGCCGTCACGGCCGAACAGGCGGACTTCGGATTCTTTGCCGTCGACCCGGTCCGGGGGGCCGGCATCGCATTCTCCGAACCCTACGTGCTGATCGAAGGCGCGTATTTGGTGAAGGAGGAATCCACCGTCAAGGCCAACGAAGAGGTCGACCTCGCCGGACGCCGTGTCGTGGTAGGAAAAGGGAGCGCCTACGATCTTTATCTCACTCGTACGCTGCAACATGCACACATCGTGCGCGCCCCGACGTCCCCTGCCGTTGTGCAAACATTCCTGGAGCAAAGCGCGGACGTGGCTGCAGGGGTGCGACAGCAATTGGAAGCAGATGCCAAGCGCACTGCGGGCCTGAGGTTGTTGCCGGGCCGGTTTATGGTCATACAGCAAGCCATGGGCCTCCCCATAGCCCGCAGCGCTGAAGCCGTGGAATTGCTACGGCGGTTCGTCGAGCAGATGAAGGCCTCCTGCTTCGTTTCGGACGCTCTCAGGCGTCACGGAATCGAGGGCGCGTCCGTCGCGCCCGCGAAATCATAGCCTGCACGCAACGCCGGGCTGGCAATGCCGGCGACGCAGGTGCTGATCTATGACAACGCCAAGCGGGGAACACCATTGATGCTCGCCGCACCCAGCGTTGTGCTGGACTTGCCCCTGCGCGTGCTGGTGCGCGATGACTGCCAGGGCAGCACCTGGATGAGCTGCCACACCGCCGCGGAACTGGAAAGCGCCCACCCATTGCCGGCCGGCAGCGCCGCGCCGCCGGCTGTGGCGCAGCGGATGATTCTTGACACGGTGGGCGCGCAAGGCGCCCCACGGTGATTTATCCGGCCAGGCCCTTGTTCGGGTTGATCAGGTACTTCTCACCCGTCGCGCGCTTGTTGTAGACGGCAATCACGTCCAGGTCCAGCACCTCGGCCAGCGAGATCTCTTTCGAGTAGTGGCTGGCAAAGGTGGTCTTCAGCTCCGCCATCACGCGTTGCTTCAGCGCGTTGGCCCGCTCGCGCCCGATCTTCTGCAGGAACGGGAACAGCAGCCAGCCGCCCATGCCCCACGCCATGCCGAAGTTGCGGTTGAACTCGGTCGGGCTTGTGTCCAGGCCGCCGTAGAGATAGACCTGCTTGTGGGTGGTCGAGCCATAGCGGCTGTATTCGCGGGCCGTCTTGTTCAAGGCCGCTTCCATGCAGGTGAGGATCTGGCCGCCGAGCTTGCCGCCGCCCGTGGCGTCGAAGGCGATCGTTGCGCCAGTGGCGACGAGTGCCTCGGTGAGGTCCTGCATGAACGTCGGCGACGCGGCGTTGCAGACGTGGACCGCACCTTGTGCCTTGAGCAGGTCCGCCTGCTCTTGCTTGCGCACGATGTTCACCAGCTTGATGCCATCCTTGAGACAGATCTGATTGAGCATCTGGCCCAGGTTGGAGGCCGCGGCGGTGTGCACCAGGGCGCTATGTCCTTCAAGCCGCATGGTCTCGACCATGCCCAGTGCGGTGAGCGGGTTGACGAATGACGACGCGCCGTCAGCAGGCGTGGCGCCTTCGGGCAGGACCAGGCACTGGTCCGCGGGAATGCAGCGGTACTGCGAGTACATCGCGCCGCCGATGGCAGCCACGGTCTTGCCCATCAAGGCTTGCGCCGCGGGGGACGAGCCTGCATCGACGACCACGCCCGCGCCCTCATTGCCAACCGGCATGGACGCATCCAGGCGGCCCGCCATGCTGCGCATCGCGCCTTCCGGAACGCGCGCGGTGACGATGGGGTGCTCGGCCGTGCCGCTGGCCTTGGCCGTGCTCATGTCGGCCGCACCGAACAGCAGTCCGAGATCGGACGGGTTGAGGGGAGAGGCTTCAATGCGGATGAGCACTTCATCCGGGCCAGGGTTCGGCGTGTCGATGCTGGCTAGCGACAGCTCGAGTTCACCACTGCTCTTGATTTGCGAACGAAGTTGAAGTGCGGTGCGCATTCGATGTCTCCTTGGTCTGTCGGTTTGCGGTGAGCGCGGCAGCAGCGGGGGGCTGTTTTCGCCAGCAGTCAGCAATGTAGCAAGTTCCTGCGAATCCCGTACTGGGCCGGAAATTCAGGTCATGCGCCGGCCGACAGGCCATCATGCATCGCACTGATAGCGGTGGATATGCCAATCACCTGGCGGTCAGCCCTGTTGCGCTTTACGTTCCAGTCGCCGGCTCGACTCGGACTGAAGGAAACGATTGACCCGCCTGTGCGGGACCGGCCGGCCCACGAGCACGGCCAGCCCCTGCATGCTGCACGGCGGCAACATCATTCGGCCTTGTAGCCCGATGCCTTGATGGGCCGTTCCCAGCGCCTGAGCTCGGCGACCTGGGTCTCGCCGAGTTGCTGCGGGCCGGCGTAGTTTGCATTCAGGCCGATCTCGCGGATGCGCGCCTGGAGATCGGTCGCCTTGAGCACTTCGGCGATCGCGTCGGACAGGCGCTTGACCTTGTCGGCCGGCAGGCCTGCGGGGGCGAACAGGCCGACGAAGGCCTCAGCTGTGGCGTCGATGCCGGACTCCTTGAGCGTTGGCACGTCGGGCAGCGCCGGCGATCGCGCGTTACCCGTGACCGCGAGGATGCGCAGGCGGCCCGCGCGGTGATGCTCGATGGTCTCCGATATCGTGTCCACCATGATGGGAATCTGTCCGCCCAGCAGATCGGACACTGCCGGCGCGCCGCCCTTGTAGGCAACGTGCGTGAGCGGCACGCCTGAGGCCTGCGACAGCAGCACGCCCGCAAAGTGCGGCACGGTGCCTGCGCCCGAAGTACCGTAGTTGGCGCGGGCCGGGTTGGCCTTGAGCCAGTTCAGCACCGCGCGGATGTCGCCGGCCGGCGCCGCCGGACCCGCCGTCACCGCGAAGTCGAAGGTCACCACGCGCGCGATGGGCGTGAAGTCCTTCACCGGGTCATAGTTGAGGTGGTAGAGCCATGGCGAGATCACCAACGCGCCGCTGGGCGAAATGACCAGCGTGTTGCCGTCGGCCGGCGCGCGCTTTGCTTCCCCAAGCACCAGGCGACCGCCAGCTCCGGGCTTGTTCTCGACGATCACCTGCTGGCCGAGCGGCAGGCGCAGGCGCTCGGCCAGCAGCCGCGCCACGACATCGACCGAGCCGCCGGGCGCGAAGCCGACCAGCAGCTTGAGGGGGGGCTTGTCCTGGGCAAGGGCGCCCATAGGCAGCGCGGCGGCCAGCGCCAAGGTTGCAGCCACCCGATTGAAAACGCGTCGCTTCATCATGCTGAGAGTCTCCTTGGTCAGCCGAAGTCGATCAGAAACCGAATACTCGCATGGCATTGCCCGAACGCACGGCGTTGCGCTGCGCGGCGGACAGCCGCTCCGTATTGGCGAAGGACCCGCGCGTGTCGTGAACCTGGTGCGGCCAGTCGGTGCCGAACATCACCCGGTCGGCGCCGACGACCGAGATCAGGAACTCCAGCGAAGCCGGGCTGTACGAGATGCAGTCGTAGTGGATGTGGCGCAGGTAGTCGATGGGCGTGCGCTGCATCTTGCGCCGCTGGGGGATCTCGACCTCGTGGCCCTTCCCGAAACGACCGGCCAGGTAGGGCAACGCACCACCCGCATGCGAGGCGATGATCTTGAGGTTGGGGTATTGGTCGAAGAAGCCCTCGAAGATCATGCGCGTGATGGCGAGCGTGGTGTCGAACATGAAGCCCACGGACCAGCTCAGGTCGAACTTGGTCATGTCCATCAGGTCGGCGCCCGGCGGGTCGGTGGGGTGCACCAGCACCGGCAGCGCGCGGCGGTCGATTTCGGCCCAGATGGGCGCGAAGGCCGGGTCGGTCAGGCTGCGGCCGGCGATGTTGGCCAGCACCATGACGCCGCTCGCACCGTTGTCGCAGGTGCGCTTGAGCTCGTCGAGCGCGCGCTGCGGGTATTCCCACGGCAGCGAGGTGAACCAGCGCAGCCGGCTCGGGTGATCGGCCTGCGCCTGCGCCAGCGAATCGTTGGATTCGCGGGCCGCTTCGCAGCTGGTTTCCTCGTCGCCCCAGAACACATTGGGGCAAGTCAGCGACATGACAGAGATGTCGATGCCGGCCGCGTCCATGTGCTGGATGCGCAGGTCGTAGTCGAAGTGTCCTTTCTGTGGGATGACCACGGGCGTGTCGCCACGGAATACCTCGTGCTGGCCGTCGGGGCGCTGCTGGATGTTGTAGAGCCCGCCCTTGCGCTTGAGCAGCTCCAGCCAGGGCTTTGTGAAGATGTGGGTGTGAACATCGATGACAGGCATCTAGGGGGCTCCCGTGGTGTGTGAGTGACGGATGTCTAGACACTACTGTAGTGATCTGGCATAAACGTATTGGCAGATATCTTGATACCAGGATAAGTAAATACTTATGCCCGACCGACTCACCGCCCTGGCCCTTGAAACGCTGGGCCGCATGCGCTCGCGCCTGAAGGCGCGCCAGCTCAACCTGCTGGTCGCGCTGAACGAGTACGGCTCGCTCTCCCGCGTGGCGCAGGAATGGGGGGTGACCCAGCCCTACCTGACGCAGATGCTGGCCGAGGTCGAATCCATGATGGGCACGGCCCTGTTCACGCGGCAACGCGGTGGCGTCACGCCCACGCCGGTGGGGCGCATCGCGATCTCGCGCGCTTCGCGCCTGCTGGTCGACCTGCAGGACTGGGCCAACGACATGGCCGCAGCCCGCCTGGGCTTCACCGAGCGGCTCAGCATCGGCGTGATCCACTACCTGTCCGGCCAGTTGCTGTGCGACACGCTCTCGCACACGCGCGAGCAGGTCGGGCCGTTCGTGTTCTCGGTGGAGGAAGCCAGCAGCGACCGCCTGCTGGCGCTGCTTCGCGAGCACAGGCTCGAAGGCGTGGTGGCACGCGCGCGCGGCGCGGCACAGGTGCGTGACCTGCGCTGCGACATCCTGTTCCGCCAGCGCCCCGCGCTGGTGTGCCACCTCAAGACTGCCAGGCATCTGGGCAAGCGCGCGCTGGACTGGCACCAGCTCGCCACCATGGACTGGGTCCTGCCGCCCGCGGGCACGGCGCTGGGCGCCTCGGTGCTGGACCTGTTCCTGCACGTGGGCGAAGAGCCACCGGTGCCGGCCATCGAAACCCATTCGCTCAAGATCGTCGGCCGCATGATCGAGCGCAACCCGTCGATGGTGGCCATCGTGCCCGCCGACGTGGCGCACGATCTCTCCACCCGCGCGCACGTGGCCAGCGTGCCCTGCGACCTGGAGTGGCCGCTGCCGCCGGTGGCGCTTTACCGGCGCCAGGGTGCGGGTGACTCGCCCACCATGGCGACCTTTGTGCGCACGCTGAAGACCTTGTGCAAGGAACGGTTCTGATGACCGCCAGTCACCTCTTCCCGACCTCCCCAATGTCCGCATCTCCCGAACCAACACCGTCCCAACAACTCTCCGACCAGCAACTGGTGCAGGAAATCTGTTCGGCTCCCAATGCGCTGGAAGCCCACCGCCGGTTCGAGAAGAACGCGGCCGCCTTGGAAGAATGGCAGATCATCTTTGCGGAGGAGAGCAACGCCGGATCCATCAAGCTGCTGGATCAGACACTAGGTCCGTCCGGCGTTGCGACGTCTGTATTCCGCGGGAAATCGCTATGGCTGATGGACGCGCCATTTGTCTCGCAATCCGGGCCAATGGGCTTTCACGGCGGCTCGGCCATGTTCGTAGACTCCAATGCGGCCACCTATATTCGCACGATCGCCTACCAGGACAACCCGTCTCCGGAAGCGTTGAACCGGGCTGATCTGATCAACCAGATCGGACCAAGGCTGCAACAGCTCAACCCCTATCTCTACTTGTGGGAGTCGCTCCGGTCCTGGAACGAAGGGACGGTCGCCAGATGCAAAGAGTCAGTAGCCGCGATCCATGCGCTGTCGTCCTCCGGCAGCAAGCTGACTGCGGAATGGGGTCGGCGCTTCCGCGCGCAGTTCCGTGAGAGTGCAGAGAATTTTGCCACCGGCCTGATGGCGGAATTCGAACGGAACCTGAAGGCTGGGCTTTTCGCCGGCCTGGAGGACCAGCTCGATCTGATGGAGGCCATCCTGGTTCGGAGCCAGATCATCGAGCTGAGTTCCAAGAAGGCCAAGGAGCACAAGCTGGCGCAGTTGGTCGACTACATGCACGAAGAACTGTCCACGATCATGCTACGGGAGCTGATCGTCTGCGGTGACATCCTGCTTCGCAGCAACCGATCAAGAATTTCCAGGAAGCTCAATTCCATCCAGAACCATGCCGATCCCCTGGGGCTGATCAGAAATTGCGCTTGGGACATGTACATTCCTCGCGCCCTGGATGCCTTGACCTCCGTCACTCCGGACCAGGCTCCTCACGTGGACTTCTATGTGGCGGAGGTGCTCAGCTTCGACGGCGACGTATCAGACATCATCAACACCACGAAGTTGAGGGCGATCGCCGTGCATCGGCCTTCGAAGAAGAACTTCCCGTTCTTCGATAGCGATGTGGCCGAGTGGTTGGGCAACCGCCTCGGGCCGAAACGCATGGACGCGCTGTCGGACTACTTCCTGCCGGAAGCGTTCATGGATCGAGCTAGGCGCCGGCCCTTAACGTCGGTCCGGTCCATTCTGGAAGCAGACCGCGAGGAGCTGATGCAGTTGATCCGGCAAAGGAGGGGTTGAACTCGAAACCGGGCCGCCCAGACTGTTGGCAATTTGCTGCATGGCCCGGCCCCCTCGACTGCCGAAGCCGCCCCCTGCAGTAGTCGAGAGGCTGCTCAGGGTCGGAAGCGGCAGTTTGCTGGAACGCCACCAAACCGCTAAAACGACCACAAGCTGTATATACTCGCTCCACACATAGCGCACGACCTGCCGCCAAGGCGGTAGCGAAAGGTGACGGTACAAAAAGATGAAAAATACCGTATATCTCGCCTTGCCCGCGATGTTGGGAGCGGGTTGACCCGCGCCAACCATGAGCCAGACTCCTCCACGCACCCAGTTGCTGGCAACAACGGCCGGCGGCACCATGCCAGCGATCCCTACCACGCCGCGCTATGGCAGCGCGCCTTCTCACTGGGACGGCTTTGTACTGGAGCGCCACCTGCTGCCCGCCGGCGCCCTGGACACCACGGTCATGCCCGTGCACTGCCTGGCCGTCCCGATCGGCCGGCATCCCGTCGCGATCTGCTGGCACGTCAACGGGCGGCGCCTGGACGGGGCGATGGCGCCAAACCAGGTCTATTTTCGCGCCGCAGGCGATGCGCTTTCCAGCGCCTGGTCAGCCCCGCTGGATGCCATCTATTTTTCCGTGCGACCCGATGCCCTTGTCCTGGCGCATGAACAGACGCACGAACGCAGCGCGCCCGATCTGCGCTCGGACTTCGCCGGCGGCGCCGACAATGGCCTGGTGCAACTGGTGCTGGCGCTGGATGCCCATGTCCAGGGCGGCAGCGTGGGCGGCAGCCTACTCGACCAATCCTTGCTGCTGGCCATCAGCCTGCGCGTGGGCCTCCTCTATGGCGGCGGGAGGCAGGACGCAAGCGCTCTGGCAGGGCAACGGGGCCTTTTGTCCAGGCACACGCTGGCGCGGCTGGACGATTTCATCCTCGCCCACCTGTCTCAGCCGCTCACCATCGACGCGATCGCCGCCGCGGTCCATATCAGCCCCTTCCACCTGTGCCGGATGTTCCGCAAGACGCGCCAGGTCAGCCTTTGGCAATACGTGCTGATATGCCGCGTCGAGTATGCGCGCAAACTGATACGGCGCCACCCCGATATGTCCCTGTCCGATGTGGCGGCGGCAAGCGGGTTCGATTCCTACACACAATTCTTCGCTGCCTTCCGCAAGTTCAGCGGGGCATCGCCAAGCGATTTCCGCCGCAATGCGCATGTGCAGGCCAGGCAAGCCTGACCTGACAGCCGACGCACAAGCCTGCTCCCCAGAATTATTCGCAAGAAACCGCAAGTACGGGCGTGGCGGATCTCGTATTGTCCTTGTATCCCCCCGAATGGGGGAAAAGCCATACAGAGCAAGGCGGGCAATCAGGCCGCGCGGGGCAAACCCCCGGCAGGTGCGCGGCGCAGGCGCCCAGGGGGGAGCGCGATGAAAGAAGAAGTGATGCATCAGACCATACGAGGTCTGTACGAGGGCATCCTTGACGAAACCGCCTGGCAGTCCAGCCTGGCCCTGCTGCGCGATGCCAGTGAAAGCATGCACGCCTCGCTGGTGGAGTTCGACGCGCTCAGCCAGCGGTTGCGGGTCAGCGAGATCCATGCCCTGAACCAGGAACTGGTCGACGCTTACAACGACCACTACCAGGCCGAGGATCCGTCGCGGACATACACGCGCCAAATGGCGGTGGGAGACTGGTATATCGATTCGCGCGACCTGGGTCTGGAGAATATGAGCCGGCTGCCCTACTACCGCGAGTTCATGCACGGGTTCAATCTGAGTTCCGTCATGGGCTGCCTGGTCGAGCGCAAGCCGCACCGCGAAATCTATTTCTCGCTGCAAAAGCCGCTCGGACAACAACCCTTCCACGCCGACGACGCGCGCCGGCTAGGCTGGGCCATCCCGCACCTGCGACAGGCACTGAGCCTGCGCGAGCGAACGCTGGACGTCACCATGCTAGGTGAGCTGTCTGCGCAAGTGCTGGAGCGACTCCCCTTTGGCCTGATCGTCGTCGCGCCCGACTGCAAGGTGCTGCTCAGCAATGCCCGTGGCGAACTCTGGGTGAGGCGGCTGTTACCGGGCCAGCAGGGTGACCCCGGAGGCCGGGCGTGCCATGACGACTGGTGCCTAAGCCGGCCGTTCCGGGATATGCTGGCTGCGGCCTGCAGCCCTGAAGGGGCCATGCCGGCCCAGGCCGCGCATGCCCGCGACGACAGCGGGCACAGCGCAAGCGTCATCGTGCTGCCGCTGCCGCCGGCCCATCGCCTGGCCAGCCGATGGCAGCGCCCCGCCGCCCTGGTTGCAGTCCGCGAGGTCGGCGCTGCTCCGCCCCTGCTGGCGGGCGTGCTACGCGAACTGTATGGCCTCACCGCATCCGAGGTTCGACTGGCGACCGTGCTCACCGCGGGCATCGGGCTGCCCGAAGCCTGCGCGCGGCTCGGCATCCGCCACGAGACTGCCCGCAGCCAGCTCAAGGCGATCTTCAACAAGACCGAGACCGGCAGCCAGGCCAGCCTCGCTCACCTGCTGAGCGAACTTGGTGCGTGCATGGGCCCTGGCTGATGACGGTCCGTTGCCGCTTTCGAGGGCCACGGATATGTCGAATACGCAGGGCGCAATATTCACGTCTACACCGAGCTCAGGCATCGTGTTGCAGAGCCCACGATCTGCGCCGTTGCATCTGGATTCATGACCTATGGACCTGCCGAACAGATCATCTGCCGGGGACGGCGAATCGGCCAGCGCATCGGACCCGCCTGCTATCTCCGATCGCCGTGCCGTCTCACCGCGCCGCCGCCCGTAGCGCCGCCATGAACTGCAGCATGGCCTCCGACGGCAGCTCATTCTTGCGGGTGACAATGCCGTAGCTCGACATGGCGCGCCGGATCGGCACCGGCACGTGCGCCAGCATGCCTTCCGCGACGAAGCGCTCGACCACGGCGCGCGGCTGCAGCGAAAGCATATCCGTCGCCTGCAGCAGTTCCAGGGTGGAAAAGATTGACGGTGTTTCCACCATGCCGACCAGGCCCTGGATGCCTGCCGCCGCAATGGTTTCATCGAACAGTTGCCGGATGGCGGTGAGCTGCGGGTAAAGGATCCACGGCCATGCGCCGATGTCGGCAATTTCCAGCCTGGGCCTGTCCAGCAGGGGATGTCCCGGCCGGCAGACGACCCATACCGGCTCTGGCGACAGTGCCTCGAAATCGAAGATCGCCTGGTGCCGTGGCTCGGTCAGACGCCCGACCATGATGTCCAGCTTCCGGTCTTCCAGCCAGACGGCGAGCTGGTCACTGCTCTGCTCGATCAGCTTGACGACCAGCCGCGGACGCTGCTGCAGGATCTCGCGGATCGCCGTGGTCACCACCTGCGCGGCCGACGCGGAAATCGCGCCAACGGTGAGGTGGCCGTGCCCGCCGGCCCGTAGCGCTTCCAGCTCGCTCACAAACTTGCCGAGCTCGGCCAGCGCCGTCGACGCGTAGCGCAGCGCGAACTCGCCCAATTCCGTCGGGCGCATATCCCTTGGCAAGCGATCGAACAGCCTGGCCTGCAGGGTGTCTTCAATATCGCTCAGTATCTTCGTGGCAGCCGGCTGGGTGATATGCAATTGCTCGGCCGCGATGCGCAGGTTGCGGCTGCGTCCCAGCACATCCAACAGCTGCAGGTGCCGGAAGCGCAGCTTGGCGAGCACGGCGGAAGGGGCGGAAGCAGTTTGTCTGGCCATGAAGGGGGTAAACCCGGCTGGATCAATAACTAAACGGAATCGATTCTACCCAATAATCGATTGGATGTTTATCGGACTGCCACGTAGAGTTCCACCCGACGCCGCGATGGTCGCGGCGCTCATGACAACAACATCAGGTGGAGACAATCGATGGCATTGCCGCTCACGCTCAGCGCAACGCAAACGCTTCCTGCCGACGGGCTGGCGGGGACGCTGGTCGGCCGCGCATGGATCCCGGCCAGTGACGGCGCTCCGGCCAGCCCGGCTGTCGTGGTCCTGCGGCCGGATGGGGTATTCGACATATCGGATGTCGCTCCGACCATGAGCACCCTGCTCGAACAGGGCGACCCGGTGACGGTCGTGCACAATGCGCCCGGCCGCTGGATCGGCAAGCTCGACGACCTGCTGGCCAACACGGCCGATCCGCACGGCAGCGACAGCGTGGCCCGCCTGCTGGCGCCATGCGACCTGCAGGTGATCAAGGCGGCAGGCGTGACCTTTGCCGGCAGCCTGGTCGAGCGTGTCATCGAAGAGCAGACCAAGGGCGACCCGCAAGGCGCCGCCGAGGTCCGCAACCGGATCCAGGCGCTGGTGGGCGAACGCCTGTCCCGAATCCGGCCGGGTTCCCGCGAGGCGGGCGAACTCAAGGCCTTGCTGATCGAGCATGGCATGTGGTCGCAATACCTTGAGGTGGGCATCGGCCCGGACGCCGAGATCTTCACCAAGGCACCGCTGCTTGCGGCGCTTGGCACCGGTACGGAAATCGGCCTGCATCCCGGCTCGGCATGGAACAATCCGGAACCCGAGATCGTGCTGGCCATCAACAGCCGCGGTGATGTGCTCGGCGCCACGCTGGGCAATGACGTCAACCTGCGCGACTTCGAGGGCCGCAGTGCGCTGCTGCTGGGCAAGGCCAAGGACAATAACGGCTCCTGCGCGATCGGCCCGTTCCTGCGCCTGTTCGACCAGAGCTTCTCGCTCGACGACGTGCGGCGGGCGACGGTGGATCTGCGCGTCGATGGCCCGGACGGCTTCGTGTTGTCCGGCACCAGCTCGATGGACCAGATCACGCGCGACCCGCTGGAGTTGGCCGAGCAGGTAATGGGGGCGACCCACCAGTATCCCGATGGCGCCATGCTGTTCCTCGGTACGCTGTTCGCGCCGGTGGAAGACCGCGACACCGCGGGCGGCGGCTTCACCCACAAGGATGGCGATCTTGTCACCATCTCCAGCCGCCAGCTCGGCAGCCTGGTCAACCGCGTGGGCCGCAGCGACCGTATCGCTCCGTGGACGTTCGGCGTACGCGCCCTGATGGCCAACCTGGCCGCACGTGGCCACACCACTTTCTGAACGGCGATTTCTGAACGGGCGCCACGGACCCCGCCCTGAACACCGCAGCTACCCTCGCGCAAGCAAAAGACGGGGATGCCGCAATCCATGACATGAGGCCGCGCCACGCGGCTTCGTACCGGAGACAACCCATGCAGACTCAAGCCGCCAACCGAGATCCGCTCGCAAGCGCGGTAGGCAAGGCCCGCCTGCGCCTCGCGCCTTTCCTTGCACTGATGTTCGCGCTGTCGATGCTCGACCGCTCCAACGTCGGCTTCGTCAAGCAAGCCCTGATGGTCGATTCCAATATCGGCAACGCGGCCTATGCGCTTGGCGCCGGCATCTTCTTCATCGGCTATGCCGTCTTCGAAATCCCCAGCAACCTGATCCTGCACCGGGTCGGCGCCAGGGTCTGGCTCAGCCGCATCATGGTCACCTGGGGGCTGGCGTCGGCCGCCATGATGTTCGCGCATGACGAGACCTCGTTCTACGTGCTGCGCTTTATCCTTGGCGTCGCCGAGGCGGGCTTCTCGCCGGGCGTGATCCTGTACTCGACCTACTGGTTCCCTGCCAGCCAGCGCGGCAAGGCGCTCGGCGTCTACTACTTCGGCTTGCCGGTGGCACTGGTGCTGGGCGGGCCGGTCTCGGGGCTGCTGCTCGATGTGATGGGTGGCCAGATGGGCCTGCGCAACTGGCAATGGATGTTCATCATCGAAGGCCTGGCGGCGTCGGTGGTGGGCGTGATCGCCTTCTTCTACCTAGTCAGCAAGCCGCGCGATGCCAAGTGGCTGGACGCCGACGAGAAGACTGCGCTCGAGGCCGCGATCGCCGCGGAAGACAACCAGAAGACCGCGCATGGCCCGGCAACCGCGCTGAGCGAGCTCGGCAACTGGCAAGTGCTGCGTTTCGTCGCCATCTACTTCGCCATCCAGGTCAGCGTCTACGGCGTCATCTTCTACCTGCCGACGCGTATTTCCGAGCTGACCGGCACGGCGATTGGCGCCAAGGTCGGCCTGCTCACCGCGATCCCGTGGCTGTGCGCGCTGGTTTCCCTGCGCCTGATCACCGGCATCGCGGATGCCAAGGGCAAGCAACGGGAGTTCGCCATGGCCATGCTCGCCATGGCGGCCAGCGGCATCGCCCTGATCGGTGCGCTGGGCAATCTCGGTGGCTTTATCGCGCCGACGCTGAAGACCGCGGTTGAATCCGCATTCCATAGCCAGCAAGCGGGCATGCTGGCCCTGGCCATCGCAGGCGTAGTCGGCGTGCTGCTGCTGATGAGCGTTGGCGCACGCGCCCGCCGCGCTTCGACGTTGCGGCTTGGCTCCTCCGAGGCGGCCTGACGGCGTCCCGTATTCCCTGCATCCAAACACCTGACATGACCATCCTCGGACTTCACTACATCGGCGGTGAACGCCGTGCTGCCGGCACCCTGCTGTACAGCAGCGACGCCGTGACAGGCGAACGGTACCCAGTGAGCTTCCACGAAGCCACCGAAGCCGAAGTTGCAGCAGCCGCGCTGGCTGCGCACCAGGCCTTCCCGGCATTGCACGCCACCAGCCCGGCCGAACGCGTCGCTCTGCTGGAGACCATCGCCGATGAAATCGACGCGCTGGACCAGGCGTTCATCGCGGCGGCCAGCCGCGAGACCGCCCTGCCGCCGGCGCGGCTGGAAGGCGAGCGCAAGCGCACCAGCAATCAGCTGCGCATGTTCGCGGCCACGGTACGGCGCGGCGACTTCCTCGATGTCCGCATCGACCGCGCGCAGCCTGCGCGCCAGCCGCTGCCGCGACCCGACCTGCGGCAGTACCGCGTCGGCGTGGGTCCGGTGGCGGTCTTCGGCGCAGGCAATTTCCCGCTCGCATTCTCGGTGGCCGGCGGCGACACGGCTTCGGCGCTGGCAGCGGGCTGCCCGGTGGTGGTGAAGGCGCATCCGGGCCACATGGTCACGTCTGAATACGTTGCCAATGCGATCGAACGCGCGATCGCGCGCTGCGGTGCGCAGGCGGGCGTCTTCAACATGGTGTTCGGCACCGCAGCCGCCGGGGCGGCACTGGTACGGGCGCCGCACATCAAGGCAGTAGGCTTTACCGGATCACTGGCTGCGGGCCGGGCTTTGTTCGATCTGGCGCACTCGAGGCCGGATCCGATTCCGGTGTTTGCGGAGATGTCGAGCGTGAACCCGGTGTTCCTGATGCCCTTGGCACTGTCCGCGCGCGGCGCGCAGATTGCGCGCGAACTGGCGGCCTCGGTCACCTTCGGCTGCGGCCAGCTCTGCACCAACCCGGGGGTGGTGCTTGGCATCCGCTCACCGGCATTCGATGCGTTCGTCGCCGAACTTGGCACGGCACTGGCGCTGGCCGAACCGCAGCCCATGCTGGGCGCCGGCATCCGGGAGAATTTCCAGCGCGGGCTGGCCGGCTTGCGCGAAGTCCCCGGCGTGGAAGTCCTGGTGTCAAAGCAAGCTGACGGCCGCATTGGCGGACATCTGCTGAAGGCAGATCGCAGCGTGCTGTTTGCGGAAAATCGTCCGCTGGAGGAGGAGGTATTCGGCCCGTCGACGGTGATCGTCGCGCTGGATTCCGAAGATGACTTCCTGGCCTTTGCCGAACGGATGCGCGGCCAGCTTACGGCCACGCTGATGGCCGACGACGGTGACCTCCATCACCACGCCGCGCTGATCGAGCTATTGGAAAGCAAGGTCGGCCGTTTGGTCTTCAACGGTTACCCGACCGGCGTGGAAGTCAGCGACGCCATCGTCCATGGCGGCCCCTATCCGGCCACCACCGATGCGCGCGGCACCTCCGTCGGCAGCGCTGCCATCGAGCGCTTCCTGCGCCCGGTGTGCTACCAGAACTATCCCGATTCCGTGCTCCCACCGGCCTTGCGCGACCGTAACCCGTGGCAGCTGCCGCACCTGGTCGACGGCGTGCCGACACGCGCCGCGCTGCAAGGCGCGCACGATCTGGAGGCCGCAGCATGAGCGTCGTCCTGGAACAGGAAGCAGCAACCGCCGCCGAACCCGTCATACGGCTGCATCCGGATGACGATGTCGTCATCGCGCGTGCGCAACTGGTGGCAGGCGCGCGCCTCGGCGCCGGCCTGGTGGTATGCGGCCTGGTGCCCGCAGGGCACAAGCTGGCAGTGCGCGCACTCGAGGCTGGCGCGCCAGTGCGCCGCTACGGACAGGTCATCGGCTTCACCACTCGCCCGGTCGCGCCTGGCGAGCACGTCCACACCCACAACCTGGCCATCGGCGAGTTCGAGCGCGACTACGCGTTTGGCACCGGTAAGCGCGCTGCCCCGGTCGCGGCGCAGCGCGCGCAATTCATGGGCATCGTTCGCGCCGATGGGCGGGTCGGCTCGCGCAACTACATCGGCATCCTTACGTCCGTCAATTGCTCAGCCACCGCGGCACGCGCCATCGCCGAGCATTTCCGGCGCGAGCTCAATCCGCATGCGCTGGCAGACTACCCGAACGTGGATGGCGTAGTGGCCCTGACGCACGGGCAAGGCTGCGCGGTGGATGGCGAAGGCGAAGGCCTGGCGCTGCTGCGGCTCACGTTGTCGGGCTATGCGCGCCACCCCAACTTTGCAGCCGTGCTGATCGTCGGGCTGGGCTGCGAAACCAACCAGATCGACGGCCTGCTCGACAGCGAGGGACTAGCGCGCGGCGCCGCGCTGAAAACCATGACCATCCAGGCCACCGGCGGCACGGCCCGTACGGTGGCGGCAGGCATCGAGCAGATCAAGGCGATGCTGCCCGACGCCAACCGGGTGCGACGCGAGCCCGTCGATGCCAGCCACCTGGTGGTCGGACTGCAATGCGGCGGCTCCGACGGCTATTCCGGCATCAGCGCCAATCCCGCGCTTGGCGCAGCCGTCGACCGGCTGGTGGCGCACGGGGGTACCGCCATCCTGTCGGAGACGCCGGAGATTTATGGCGCCGAGCATTTGCTGACGCGCCGTGCCGTCTCGCCGGAAGTCGGGCACAAGCTGCTCGACCGGATCCGCTGGTGGGAAGCCTACTGCACGCGCATGAACGCCAGCCTGGACAACAACCCGTCCGCCGGCAACAAGGCGGGCGGGCTCACCACCATCCTGGAGAAATCGCTCGGTGCCGTGGCAAAGGGCGGCACCACCAACCTGGTCGACGTATACCGCTACGCAGAGCCGGTGGAGGCGGCTGGCCTGGTCTTCATGGACACCCCTGGCTACGATCCGGTCTCGGCGACCGGGCAGGTGGCCGGCGGCGCCAACCTGATCTGCTTTACCACCGGGCGCGGCTCCGCCTATGGCTGTGCACCGTCCCCGTCCCTGAAGCTCGGCACCAATACTGCCTTGTGGCAGCGCCAGCAGGAGGATATCGACATCAACTGCGGCACCGTGATCGATGGCTCGCAGACGATCGACGAGCTTGGGGAAGAAATCTTCCGCCTGATGCTGGCGACGGCTTCGGGACAGCGCTCAAAGAGCGAACTGCACGGTTACGGCCAGAACGAGTTCGTTCCCTGGCAGATTGGAGCGATCACCTGACGGGGCGTCGCTCGCAGAATTAGCGCTTCTCAGCAGCAGCTGCGCGCGGGGAATCAGTCGGGGGCGACCGCCACACGTACCTGCTTTAATGCCCGGAACGGTTCCAACTGCTCGGCCGTGGCCGCCGCATCGGTAATCAACGTCCATGCGCGGTCGAGCGGCGTCCAGTGCTGCTGCTGTGCCCGGCCCAGCTTCGTAGCGTCGGCCAGCACAAAGATATCGGCCGCCTGGCGGACGATGCACTCCTTCAGGTAGGCCTGCTCCGCGCTGGCTTCGCACAGCCCCACGCCTGCGACCACGCCGTCCGCGCCAAGGAACGCCTTGTCCACGCTGATGCGCGACAGCGTTACCTGGGCCAGCGGACCGAAGGTGCCCATGCTGGAGGGGCGCACGTCGCCGCCGATCAGCGTCACGCGGATGCCGGGCAGGCCGGTAAGCGCAGTGACGGCCAGCAGGTTGGTGGTGTAGACATGGAGGTCCTCGCGTGCGCCCAGCTGCCGAGCCAGCGCAGCGGCCGTGGTGCCGCTATCGAGCAGCACGGCGTCGCCGTCCTGCACGAAGCTCGCCGCCAGTCGGGCAATGGCTTCCTTCTGCTCACGCTGCAGCGACTTGCGCTCCTCAAGCGAAGCCTCTGGCTCGTGGCCGCCCACCTGCATCAGCGCGGCGGCGCCGCCATAGGTCCGCACAATGCGACCCTCGCGAGCCAGCGCGGTCAGATCGCGGCGCACCGTGGCCACGGAAACCCCGAGGCTGCCGGTCAACTGCTCGACATTGGCGACCTCGCCCGAGAGCACGAGTTCGAGAATGGCGCGGCGGCGGTCGGCGGCTTTCATGGCAGGCGAAATGAAAATGGGGGATCCTCAACGATCCCCGATCTTACAGGAGCCGGCAGCCCCGGCGTGCGCCGATGGCTCAGGCGCGGCGCGTGGCCAGCTCAGCGCCCTGGCGCAGCGCCTCCAGCAGGCTGCGTTCGTCGGCGATCCCCTTGCCGGCGATGTCGAAGGCGGTGCCGTGATCAACCGACGTGCGGATGACCGGCAGGCCCACCGTGATGTTGACGCCGGCCTCCAGGCCGAGCACCTTGACCGGCCCGTGGCCCTGGTCGTGGTACATCGCCACCACCAGATCGAAATCACCGCGGCCGGCGCGATAGAACAGCGTGTCGGCGGGCAGTGGACCTTCCACGTCCCAGCCGCGCGCGCGCAAGGCCTCGACCGCCGGGATGATCTTTTCCTCCTCCTCGCCGTGGCCGAACAGGCCGTTCTCGCCGGCGTGCGGATTGATGCCGCACACGCCGATGCGCGGCGATGCGATGCCAGCGCGCTGCAGCGTCTGATGGCCACGCTCGATCGTGCGCTGGACCAGGCCCGGCTCGATCTTGCGGATGGCGTCGAGCAGGCCGATATGCGTGGTGACGTGGATCACGCGCAGCTTCGGCGCCACCAGCATCATCGACACCTCCGGGGTGCCGGTCAGGTGCGCCAGCATCTCGGTGTGGCCGGGGAACTTGTGACCACCCGCGTGCAGGGCTTCCTTGTTCAGCGGCGCTGTGCAGATCGCATCGATCTTCTCATCGCGGGTCAGCGCCACCGCGCGCTCGATGTAGCGGAAGGCGGCATCGCCCGCGACGGCGGACAGCTTGCCGAAGGGCAGGTCTTCCGGGATCAGGCCCAAGTCGATGCAGTCGATGGTGCCGGACTGGAAGCGCGCTTCCTCCGGGGCCTGGATGGCGCGCACCTTGAGCGGAGAGCCGACGAGCCGGCCGGCCAGCTCCAACCGGCGCGCGTCGCCGATGACGAGCGGGCGGCATTGCGCACGAACGCTGTCATGCGCGAGGCTCTTGACGATGACTTCGGGGCCGATGCCCGTGGCATCGCCCATGGTGATACCGATGACGGGGAGGTAGTCGCTCATTGATGTGTCTCTTGTCGAGTGTGGCGCGGCGCGCCGTCAGGCTGACGGCGCGCGGGATTCAGTCATAGCCTGCCACGCAAGCCACAGGGCGGCCTCGGAGCCGAATGCACCGGCCTTGGTAGCAACGCGGCGCGCGGGCACGCCAGGCAGCGCAGGCGTGTCGGACAACGGCACACCGGGCTCGACTTCGCGCCGCAGTGTCAGGGCGCCGATGCCGGCCGCCGAGAGCATGGCCCGAGCCGTCTCGCCGCCGGTGGCGATCAGGCCGCGCGTATGCCGGAAGCCGGGCAGGGACAATTGCGCCAGCGCGGCGCTCAGGCGCGGCCCTTCGCCCGGGTCGAACGCGTCGTCGCGACCAATGCTGACCAGCAGGTCGCTGCCTGCCCGCAGGCATTCGGTGATCGATTGCTGCGCGGCGTCCCAGTCAGCGTGGCCCGCGCCTTCACGCAAGATCCGCGGCGGAACCACCAGCGACTGCATCCCGGTGCGTTCGCGCAGGCAAGCGGCCTGTCGCCCGGAGATGCCCGAGAGGCTGCCGACCAGCGTCAAGACCGGGCCGCCCTCAGGGGCAGGCAGCGGCTGCGGCGCACCGCCCTCGAACAGGCATGGTGCAGCCAGCGCACGAGCCAGGCCGCCCGAGCCGACCCAGAATGCGGGGACGTCGAGCTGCGCCGTGGCCGCGGCGAGCGCCGCCAGGTCTTGCTCCGTCTGCGCATCGCAGACTACGGCCTGCACACCTTCGCGCGCCAGTCCGGCGATGGCTGGCCGCAGGGCCGCGTCACCCGCGCGCACCGCGTCCAGCGGCAACAGGGTCGCCCGCAGCCCCTGCGCGGCCAGCAGCGCGACAAGGTCGGCACGTCCGGTAAGCGCTTCCAGGCGCCAGATGTCGGAGTCTTCCAGCGGCTGGCCGTTCACGAACATGCAGCCGCCGGCCGTGGTGCGGCCAGTGGCCGGAAAGGCCGGCGCGACGATGGCAAGGCCGGCCAGCGGCGCCAGCGCCGCGGTTTCGGCAGCCCAGTTGCCTCGCAACGTGGAATCGATCTTCTTGTACAGCCGCCGGCTGGCGCCCTGGCCGCGATGCCAGGCTTCGAGATTGCGCGCCGCCGCCTCCTGGGGCGCCATGCGGCGGCTGTCGACGTCGCAAGCCACTACGTCGGCCTGCGACAGGTCCACGCCCGCAGGCGCCGCCTCCAGCGTTACGACGGTCCGGGCGCCAGACATGGCGTAGCCGATCGCGCAGTCGGCAGCGCCTGACAGGTCGTCGGCGATGATAAGCCAGCTCATGCGGCGGTCCTCACCAACGCCTCGGCCTCCTTGCCCGCCACGCGGCGGGCGATCCAGGCGGTCACCAATGGCGTCAGTACGGCGGTGACCACCACGCAGGCGGCCACCAGGATCGTGGCGCTCTTGGCCGATTCCGCGTAGACCGGATTAGCCGCCGCTACCAGCGTCGGCACGGCGGCGGCATTGCCGGCGGTGCTGGCGGCCGCGACACCTGCCACACCCGTGCCGCCGGTAAGGCGGTCAGCGAAGTACAGCGCGCAGCCGGTGACGGCCACCACGGCAACACCAAGGCCGAGACCCAGCATGCCCGCCTGCCAGACCTTGTGCAGGTCCAGGCCAGCGCCCAGCGCCAGCGCGAAAAAGGGGATCATGACCGGCACGGCCTTACCCAGGAAATCGCGCATCTCCCGATCCAGGTTGCCCAGCAACATGCCGAGCATGAGCGGAAGGATGCTGCCGACCATCGTCGGCCATGGGAACGCGGACAAGCCCGCCACGCCCAGCGTCACCATCGTCAGGAACGGGCCGGACTCGAGCGACATGATGCTGTAGGCGCCCACGTCTTCAGGCTTGCCGTACTGGCCCATCAGCGCCATGTACAGGCCGCCGTTGGTGTCGTTCATCGCGGCCACCACGGCAAGCGTCGACAAGCCGGCAAACATTCCGGCACTGATCGGCGCCTCGCCCAGGAAGTGCCCCATGATCACGCCCAACACCATTGCCGTGCCGACCTTGGTGCCGAACAACACGCCGCCCTTCTTGAGAATGTAAGGCGTGGCTTTGATGTTGATGCTTGCGCCCATGCAGACATAGAACACCGCGAGGATGGGCAGGGCACCGGTAAAAAGCGCGCCGGTAAACGATCCAAAAAACTTCGGCCCATCCGGCGCGAACGTGGCAACGAGCGAACCGATCAGCAGCGGCACGATCATCATGCCGCCGGGCACGCGCTCGATGGCGCGTTTGATGGAAATCTGCATGGTTGTCTCCTGCCGCTGAGGATGCGGCCTTGTATGTTTCGAGCAAACATTTGATCGAATCGATCAAATGTCATCAGAGTGTAGTGCAGCTGACTGAATTTGACTAGTTCAATCATTTATTTGATCGAAAGGATCACACCGAGACAGAATACTGGCAGGTAGCGGGTTCAGAAAGGCACCGCAGGTCACTCCCTTGTGTCCTGCGACATGCCGGGCGGACATCTCACTGCATGGGCACGATCACCCACGGGCTCGCCGGGCGACGAGCAGGCTCTACGTCGAAGATGGCCGGTCACCCGCCTCACTCGCAATCGACAGAGATGATGAAACGGGCATCGCCTGTCTGTGCTGGTTCAATGTGGATGACTCTTTGCGAGGTTCCGGTGTCGGACGGCAACTGTTGTCACACACTAACGAGCACCGCCCCTCTGCGTCGTCTATCCGCGATAGCGCCGCGTCTGGCACGAGGTGCTGCAACACTAGCGCCGTGAGGGGCGAGATGCGTGGATCCGTGACACGTCCCTCGCTGAGCCGTTTGAGCTGGAACTTGACGACGGCCATTGGCCAGGAAGCCCGGCATCTTGTTCTTCCAGGTGAAAGACCGCAGCGCGGGCGCACTGATCGACGAGATCAACGGCAACAGGGAGGGTGAAGATTGCGAGGACAAGGCCAGGCGGGCCCTAAAGCAATTGAATCAGGATGGCAACAGCGCCCCGGCGGGTCTCCCTGGCCGTAGGACGAGGACGTCAAGTAAAGGAATTCCTCTGTAACGAGCCGTCAGGTTCGCCTATGCTGTCCAATGCGGCAGATGCAAAATCCGCACAGGTCCGACGGATCTGAAAACAAGAAGGGGGAAGTCCCCGGAACGGAAAGCGCCATCAGGATTGCGCTTTCCGTGCGCTTGCTTGGCCGAGTCACGGGGTGGTGAACCATCGCACACGAGGCATATTGCCAGCTCGTGGGCGAGATTCTCCGTTGACGACAACATGACAGACGCCTTCCTGTTCAGTAAGCCGTTCACGTTTCTCGCCTGCGCCGGCATGTCGGAAGTCAGGGAAGGGGTTGATGTACTGGAAGCCCTCCCCGGCCACTTGTTCTGGCTCGAGAACGAGGACTACATCCGACGGGTCTTCGTGCCCGATTTCCTGGAACAGAGCCGCGCCGCCCTTGAGGCGGTGATGTCGGACGGGCCAGCGCTGATCGATGCGATGGCCGACGAGATCCGGCGCAGCCCCCGCCTGCTGCCGGATCTGCAGCGCCTCTCTCCGGAGGTGGCCGCTGCCGCCCACTCATACTGCTATTGGCGCTACAGCGCAGACGTGGTCGGGCGCGCGCAGGGGATTCCGCGCAGCGCCATCGAGCGCCAGTTCGACCGGGCCGCGCGGCCTCGGGACGGCGCACACAAGCTGCAATGGATCTGCCCGTGCTGCGACGGACTGGCGCACTATCAGGTCGACGGGCTGCTGGCCTCGCAGCGGCCGGCACGGCAAGGCGGCTTTTCACTCGAATGCACACACTGCGGACACCAGGAACGGCTGTACGCCGGCTTCCTGCATGCGGGCCGCCTGGAATGCCGCTGCGCAAATTGCACGGGTTTTATCAGGACGCTGGCAGGCCAGCTGGCCAGGCCCGCGCGCAGGCTGTGCGCGGCGCTGGAGGACTATGCATGGATGCATGCCGTGGATACCGCGGCAGAAATCCGCGAACTCTGGGAAACGTCATTGCAGATGCTGGCAAGCGGTGCCAGGCCGTCCGACAACGCGATGGCATTCGCCCTGGCCATCCAGTCAGGCGAGGCGCGCACCATCCCGGAGATCCTCAGCCAGATCGACCCGACCCTCGAAGGCCGGTTCGACAAGAATCCAAGGGCCTGGGTACTGCTGTGCGAGCTGCTGCGCGAAGGCGTGCTGGACGCCGACTGCGCAATCTATGACCAGGACGGCCGCCAGCACGTGGCGCTTGAGCTTGCCCTGCTCGAAGACGACCAGGCGGCCGACAGCGCCACTGCGCAGGACAGCCTGGCTACCTTGCTGAAGGGCTACCAGCCGCCGGAGCGCGATGCCTTCATCAACTGGCTGAAGGCGCTGAAGCGCTTGCGGCTTTGCACCGCCAGGTTCAATGCCGCCGTGGACGTTGCCTGGAAGCCGAACCTGGAGCATTGCCGCATCCTGACCGCGCGATGGTCTGACGGCCAGGCAGCGCCCGCCGTGCAAGCCAGCGCCGCGTGGCTGCCCCCCGCGCCGCGCCCGCGCCGCCCGGAACGGCCGGTGTATCTGGACGCAGAGCTGGAGGCGGTGCAGTTGCTGAAGGCGCTGGGCTATATCGTCCTGAGCCCCGAGGAGATTCGCTCGCAACGAGATCCCATCGAGGATATGTCGTGAACCGGCAAACCCAGTCAAGCAGCGCACTTGACGGATGCGCCACGACAATATTGAGTTTTCCCTGATTCGCGGCAGCAAAAAAACAACCACATTCAATGTAACGTCCTGCCGTGCGCGACAGGTGGGGTGTGGCGGGTCGAAACTTCTAACTGCGGCTTATCACAATACTAAATACGCTTCGCTCCTGCTTTCTGTTTTAATGGTTCACAGTCGAAGATTTTGGCGGTGCACTGTTTAATAACACCGCGGACATCGATTAACCCAACCGGCAAGTACCATCGACATGCTGCTCGAGCCATTACATGGAAGCATTGGCACCTTGTGCATGGCATTGCTGCTAGTCAGTCCTTTGCTTGCTGCCGAGCAGGCTGACAAAAATCAGATCCCACCCCGGGGCGCATACACGGCAATTCAGTGCAGCGAAGCCTCTCAGTGCCCGCTGTTCGACGAGGTCTACGCGACAACTCCAGCGTTTCGCCACGCGCTTTCCCTGAGCCTGCGCCATGGCAATGAAGTAGTCCCTGACTGGGTCAAAGATAAGCTCCCTAACGGACAGACGCATGGTGACGTGCCACCACCGACGACAGCTTCAGCAATGCTACCGCTGCGGATCGATGATCGCCCATATATACTGGGGCGGATGACCGACCCGGAGAACTCTGGGCACCTGATCGTCGCGCTGTACGACACTCAGCGTGGATTCGCGACTGTTCACTACGTCAACAAAGACGGGAATGCTGCATTACTCGGCGACACCGCCGAGATCTTGCGCAAAGTGATACACGATTATCTCAACGCGGAATCTGCGTTCGCCAAGTCGCTGGCGCGCCCGGATGTGGCTCTGCCCATTCCAGTCACGAGCCAATGAGCTGGGTCTACATCCATCCCTTCATTCCCCTGCTCTGGCACCCCGCAATCGCCATCGAGGACTCCTATGCAGCGTAGCCGGAGCCCACGCGCGGCACGCAGCCTTTTCGTGTGTGTGCTTACTGCCTTGAGTGAAGCGACAACGTGGGCACAAACCGTTGGCCCGGGTACGATCACCGCAACTGTAAGCAACAATGGATCCACTGGCGACCAGACCATCGTGGGGAACACGCAGGTGACGATATCTGGCGCTGGTTCTGGCACCCTCGTGACAGCCGGGACACTGACCTTAGACCCGAACGCAGCGGGCTTTCCGGCGGGGCCGATCGAGATCCAGACAACTAGCGACCATGGATTATTCGTCAATTCGACCACGACTCCTGCTGCGGTCCTGGCACTGCCAGGGGTAACCGTTTCAACATCGACGTTCGGTACGGCCGTCGTCGCCCTTGGGGGCGCTGCAAGCGTCACGGCAAGCGGGCTAACTATCAATAATTCCGGAACCGGAACGGGTGGGGGCTACGGTGCCGTCGCCCAGGACGGAGGGCGGGTTTCGCTGACCGATACCGCGATCACGACCTCGCGGCTGGGCGCAATCCTGCTTGGCACCGCCGGCACGGGCAGCACGTTGAGCATGCAGGGGAACAACACCATCATAAGCAACGGCGCACAAAGCGTTGGTGTCTATGCGAAGAACGGCGGAACGTTTTCGCTTCCTGCCGGAACCACGTTGACGCTCAATGGACAGGGAAATACGGGGATAGTCCTTGAGGCGGCACCGCAAGCTGACGCGGCCATTGGCGACGGACTGACGATTCACCTCACCGGAACGGGCCAGTCCTATATCAACGGCAGCGTTGGCGTGGCGGCATTTGGCGGATCGACGGCGACGTTCCGTGGTCTTGTCGTGGACGGCGCGAACGCGGGGACAGGGGTCGTTGCCTTCTCCGGCGATCCCCGGGCTGGGGGAGCTGGCAACGCTGGCACCAGTTCGCGGGTAGACCTTTCGAACGCAACGATCACGATCAACCGCGCCGGCACCTCCACCTTCGCGGTGACGTCGTCAGCGGCTTCGCAACTCGTCAATGCTGCGGGCATTACCACGCCTGCCCTGAACACGGTGAACACCAGCGCCCCTGCGGGGCTGAGGGCGACGCCAGGATCCCAGTCGTCCCTTCTCTCCACGAGCAGGATCGATGCGATCAACACGACAATCAACATGAACGCCGCGAATGGCTTCGGCGTCTATGCCGGCGCGCGCGCAATCTCTGGCCTCAACACAATCAACCTCACCAACAGCATGGTGAACGGCACAGGTGCGGCCAGCTACGGACTAGCGGCTGATCAGAACGGTGCGGTAAACGCAACAGGGTCCACCGTAAACGTGTCTGGGGGTGGGGGCGGGCTCTATCTGATCACCGGCGCAAACGTGACCGGCGGTGTCGGGCCTGCCATCGCACTGACCAACAGTAACGTTACGACGAGCGGCTCCGCGACAATCGGCATTTTTTCCCAGAACTTTTCGAACACCTTGACCAACAGCGTTATGGTGACCGGTGGAAGCGTGAAGGCTCCGGATGCGGTAGGCATCTACGCGTCCGGAGGACCCACGAGCATCGTGGCTGATAACACGACGATCAGTGGCGGCAGCTTGCTTACGGCAATTGGCAGTGCACTCGCACCACAGGCGACTGTCGCTGACGTGGTCGCTCGCAATCAGAGTGTGCTGACCGGCGACGCGTTCGCCGACGCCACGGCAACGGCGAATATCACACTGCAAGCAGCCTCACATTGGAATGGCGCAGCGCTCAACGTTACCAACGTGAACGTGGATCCGACCAGTACATGGTCCGTGACGGGTAACTCGACGGTGACCCGGCAAGTCTCCAATGCAGGGACGGTTGCGTTCACCGCGCCGGCGGCGGGCGCCTTCAAGACCCTGACCACCCAGAACTACGCCGGCAATGGCGGCGTGCTCGGTATCAATACCTTCCTTGGAACGGACGGCTCTGCGTCGGACAAGCTAATCATCAACGGCGGCACGGCCTCCGGCACGTCCGGGATTCGCGTGACCAACGCTGGTGGCCCAGGTGCGTTGACGACGCAGAACGGGATTTTGGTGGTGGATGTCTTGAACGGTGGCACAACCGGGACTTCTTCCTTCACGCAAAGCGGCCGCGCTGTTGCAGGCGTCTACGAGTACCGGCTCTTCCGAGGCGGCGCCGACGGCACGAACCCGAATGCCTGGTATCTGCGCAGTGAGCAGCAACCGGAGCCGCCTCCCCCGCCCGTGCCGCCGAACCCTGATATCGTTGTCCCGTTATTCCGCCCTGAGATCGGCGCCTATCTGGCTAACCAGCGCCTCGCCGCCGGTTTCCTCGTCCACAGCCTGCATGATCGCCTGGGCGAGCCGCAGTGGGCCGAACAGCAGACATTCGAGAACGACGACGCAAAGCGTGGTTCGGGGTGGGTGCGCCTGGTCGGCAAGGATATTGGCTCGCGCACAAGCAATGGCACCTTCGACGTCCAAAGCACGGCGTGGATGCTCCAGCTCGGCGGCGACGTTGCGCAGTGGTCGGTCTTCCGCGGCGACGACCGCGCGCACCTCGGTGGCATGATCGGCTACAACTGGGGCTCGAGCACCGGACGCGCCAAGGGCAACCCTTTCGCGGCCGACAGCGATGTGCAGGGCGTGAACGTCGGAATCTACGGCACCTGGTTTCAGAATGATAAGTCGCGACTCGGCTGGTACACGGACCTGTGGGCCCAGTTTGGCTGGTTCAGCAATCACGTGAACGGCGAGCTGCTGCCATCCGCCAGTTACAACTCCAGGATGTTAGCCCTTTCCGCGGAGACCGGATACGCATGGCTGCCGGGCTTTACGCATGATTGGGTGATTGAGCCGCAGGCGCAGGTCATCTACGTTCGCTCATATCAGGGGACATTCTCCGAGCCCAACGGGACGCAAGTGGGCGGTGCCGATTCGGACGGCGTCATTACGCGGCTGGGTGTGCGCATGCACCGTACGTGGATCGACGGTAAGGGTCACCGTTATCAGCCGTACATCACGTTGAACTGGTGGCACGATTCGGTTGACAACAACATCGCGCTAAACGGCATCACCATGAGCGACCTCTACCCGAGCAATCGGTATGAGGTCAAGCTGGGCCTGGACGTGCAAGGTCGCAAGGGCTGGACGGGGTGGAGCAACCTCGGCTGGCAATGGGGCTCGCAGTCCTATCACGCCTTTATCGGCCGACTGGGCGTCAAATATAGTTGGTAACCAATCCCGGATGCCACGCTCGGGCATATTGCATCTGCCGGAAGCGCAGCCGCGCATCCTCGAAATTCTCCGCCTTTCGGCCGACCCGCGAAACTGCGAATGTGTGTGGTTGCCAACCATCGCCTCCTGCCGGCGCCGCGCCCTGCCTTGGCGGCAGAAAATGTGCTTGCTAGACTGTCTTACGCATGCCTGGGCGGGCCTGCGGCAGCACAGCGTCCACTCGCCATGGGCCGCGCGAACAGGCAGGGAGAAGCCAATGAGCAACGACAACAAGCCTGGCGGCACATTGACGCGGCGCGATTTCCTCCTGACTACCGGGGTTGGGGCCATCGCCCTGGGTCTTGGCGCAGGCGCGGATGCCAAGGATGCGCCAGCGGGGGCAAGCGACGCGGCCCAGGCCGCTGGGAGCCTGCCTTCGGGACCGTACAACATCCTGTTTATCCTCGTTGACCAGGAGCGCTACTTCCGACCTGGCGAGTTGCCCAAGGGCTATGGCCTGCCTGCACATGATCGCTTGATGAAGCGCGGTACGACCTTTGTCAATCACCGCATAAATTCATGTGTTTGCACCCCGTCCCGCTCAGTTCTTTACACGGGCCAGCACATCCAGCACACCCGGATGTTCGACAACACGAACTTCCCGTGGATTAGCAGCATGTCAACGGAGATACGGACGCTCGGTGACATGCTTCGTGACGCCGGCTATTACACGGCGTACAAGGGCAAGTGGCACCTCACCAAGGAATTCGAGACCGTCAACAAGCTTGGCACGCCAACCAAGATCTTCACTCAGGAAATGGAAGCCTATGGCTTTTCCGACTACATCGGAATCGGCGACATTATTGCCCACACCAGCGGTGGGTACCTGCACGACGGGGTGATTGCTGCAATGGGTGTGAGCTGGCTGCGCGGAAAAGGGCGTGAGCTGGCGGCGCAGGGAAGGCCATGGTTCCTGGCCGTCAACCTCGTCAACCCGCACGACGTGATGTTCTACGACACCGACGCGCCCGGCACCGAGGTTCAGGCAATGCGCGGCCTCGCACATGTCGCGCGCGACCCGGCCGACCCGCTATACGGCAAGCAGTGGCAATTCACGCTGCCGGCAAGCCGGAAACAGGCACTTGACGCGCCTGGGCGCCCTGCGGCACACCGCGATTTCCTGCGCTCGCATGACGCCCTGGTCGGAGCCATTCCAAATGAAGATGCGCGCTGGCGCCGCCGGCACAACTATTACCTGAACTGCATGCGGGATGTCGACCGGAATATCGCTGCCCTGTTGGCCGAGCTTGAAGCTGCAGGGCTCTCCGACAAGACCATCGTAATCCTGACATCGGATCACGGTGACATGGACGGTGCCCACCAGCTCCATGCAAAAGGCGCCGTCTCCTATCGGGAGCAGAACAACGTGCCGTTGGTCATTGCCCATCCCGCCTATCAAGGTGGAAAGCAGTGTCGCGCCGTCACCTCGCATCTGGACATCGCGCCCACCTTGGTTGCATTGACTGGCGTCGCGACTGACAAGCGCGCAGCCATCGTCAAGGGATTACCGGGAAAGGATTTTTCCCGCTTGCTTGCAAAGCCTGACGCAGCCGAAGCGAACGCCATTCGCGATGGCGCGCTGTTCTGCTACAACATGCTGGCCTACCTGGATGGCGATTATCTTTTCAAGGCTGTTGCCCATCTGCAGGGCGGTGGCAAGCCCGACCAGCTCAAGCAGGCCGGTATCCGCCCGGACCTGATGAAGCGCGGCGCGGTGCGTGCGGTCTACGATGGACGCTATAGCTTTGCACGGTACTTTTCTCCCAGGCAGCATAACAAGCCGAAGACCCTGGAGGAGCTCTACCGGTTCAACGACGTGGAGCTGTACGATCTGCAGGCCGATCCCTTCGAGATGAACAACCTGGCGGCAGGCGAAAAGCAACGGGAACTACTGGTCGCCATGAACGAAAAGCTGAATCAGCTGACTGATGCCGAGGTTGGCGAGGACCGCGGCCAGATGCTGCCCGGTGGCATAGACGCAGGATGGGAAGTCAGTGCGGAAACGATGGCGGGAGCCTGACCGCACCGGCCCAGACAGCTTAGGCTGCCCGATGGGGCGGCATTGGCTGGCCGCTAGCGCTGTTCCGCCAGGTAGATCCTGGTGAGGCCTTTCGCAATGGCCTCGACAATCTGCTCGCGCCGCAAGGCAATATGCGAAGTCAGGCATTTTTCTCCCTTCTCCCAGTCGTGCGCCTGCAAGGCGTGAACGATTTCAGCGTGTTCGCTCTGGGTGGAATCGCGCCCGATATTCTCCATGTCGATCCAGCGGATAAACCGGATGCGTTCGTTCAGGCTGACCAGCATCCGCTTGAGTTCGGCGTTGCCCGCCATGGCGGCAATGCGCAGGTGAAAGCCTTCGTCCAGTTCCACCAGTTGCGGGATCGGGGTATTTGCGGGCACCGACTTGCTGTGCTCGAGGTATCGCGCAAGCTCCTCGATGCTCTCAGCCGAGGCCCGCTCGAACGCCAGGCGCAGGCAATCGCGCTCGATCGTTACGCGTGCTTCGTATAGGTCCAGCATTTCCTGGATATCGAGCGGCCGGCGCACATAGCCGCGGCTGGACTCCACCAGGAAGCCCTCGGTGGCAAGGCGGGTCAGCGCTTCGCGCACTGGCGTCCTGCTCACGCCGAGGCGTTCCGCCAGCTCGATCTCATTGAGTCGTTCGCCGGGCTTGAGCTCGTAGGAAATCGCCATCTCGCGCAATCGACTGATGACATCGGATCCCCGTTTGCGCCTGACAGCGGAAATCAGCGGCTTCATGCCGTTGGTTGCTTGCATAGATATTCCTCGTTGGCCGCGATCATACCCGACGCTGCCGAGCCGCCAGGTGACGCATCCATGCCTTCAAGTTTAAGTATACTTAATTGTATCCTGCAGTGTATTCTTATCTTGCCTGCCCGACACTGACTTGGAGACTCCTGGAATGACGAAGATGAACGGCGCTGAAGCCATGGTCCGAATGCTTCAACTGAATGGTGTAAAGCACGTCTTCGGGCTGTGCGGCGATACCAGCCTGCCCTTCTATGACGCCATGGCCCGCCTCGACCATGGCATTGACCACATCCTGACGCGCGATGAGCGCAGCGCCGGCTACATGGCCGACGCCTATGCCCGCGTAACCGGCAAGGTTGGCGTATGCGAGGGGCCCAGTGGCGGCGGAGCCACCTACTTGCTGCCGGGTCTGGTCGAGGCCAATGAATCTTCAGTGGCTGTGCTTGGGATTACCTCGGACGTGTCGGTCGGCTCGCGCGGCAAGTACCCCCTGACCGAACTCGACCAGGAAGCGCTGTACCGCCCCCTCACCAAGTGGAACACCACGATCGACCGTGCCGACCAGATCCCGGGCGCGGTGCGCGGCGCCTTCCGCGCCATGACCACCGGCAAGCCCGGATCCGCGCACCTGTGTTTGCCATACGACGTGCAGAAGCATGAGGTGGATGTTGCCGACGTATGGGCGCAGCCTGGCCACGACCGCTTCCCTGCCATGCGCTATGCGCCGGACCCGGCCGAGATCGAACGGGCAGCGCAGCGGCTGGTCGCAGCGCGCATGCCGGTCATCATCTGCGGTGGTGGCGTGGTCATCTCTGGCGCCTGCGCAGAACTGGAAGCGCTGGCCGGCATGCTGAATGCCCCAGTCTGCACCACCGTCAGCGGGCAAGGCAGCCTGGCCGACACCCATCCGCTGAATGCCGGCGTGGTCGGTGCCAATGGCGGCATCATGGCCACGCGCGAGATTGTCGCCAAGGCCGACGCCGTGCTGTTCATCGGTTGCCGCGCCGGCTCGACCACCACCGAGCATTGGCGCTTCCCGTCGCGGGACATCGCAATCCTGCATCTCGATGCGGATCCGATGGTGATTGCCGCGAACTACCGCACTGACGTCGCCATGGTTGGCGATGCCCTGCTCGCCCTGAAGGCGCTCAACACCGCCGTGAGCGACCGCCTGGCCCACCGCCCGTCCGACGCTGCCGACGGCGCCGCGCTGGCCGGTGCCGCGCGTGCCGCCAAGCTTGCCGCCTTCGCACCGCTGGCGGCCTCGCTCGATGTGCCGATCAAGCCGGAGCGCGTGGTGGATGCGCTCAACCGGCTGCTGCCGGATGACGCCATCGTGGTGGCCGACCCCGGCACGCCCTGCCCGTATTTCTCCGCGTATTACAACGCCAGCAAGCCTGGGCGCCATTTCATCACCAACCGGGCCCACGGCGCCCTTGGCTTCTCGATGTCGGCCGGGATCGGCGCGGCCGTTGGGCGCCCGCGTGCGACCGTGGTATCGGTCATGGGCGACGGCAGCTTCGGCTTTACCTGCGGCGAGATGGAAACGCTGACGCGACGCAGGATTCCGCTGAAGATGATCGTGTTCTCGAACGCTGTATATGGATGGATCAAGGCAAGCCAGAAGGCCGGCTACGAGCAACGCTACTTCTCGGTCGATTTCAGCCGCACGGACCACGCGCGCGTTGCCGAGGCGTTCGGCATCAAGGCCTGGCGCGTGGAAGACCCGGGACAGCTCGATGCCGCGATCCGCGCGGCGCTGGAGCATGATGGCCCGGCGCTGGTCGACGTGATTTCACAGGAACTGCAGGACACCGCCGCACCCGTGAGCCAGTGGATGGGCTGACATCCAGGCCATGTCCAGAACGCTTATCTGATCCGAACCAAAGCTCAACGATGGGAGAGGTATCTATGTCTAGCCGACTTGCGGCACCAGGCCGCCAGAAAGCGCTTGGTGCCGGCGTGGTGGCCCTTGCCTGCCTGCTGCTGCCGCTGACAACGGCAGCAGCAGGGCCTGACAATGCCACGCCACTGAAGCTGGTGGTCACCTTCCCGCCCGGCGGCAGCACCGACATTGCCGCACGCATCATCCAGCCGAAACTGGCGGAGGCGGCCGGGCGGCCCGTGGTCATCGAAAACCGGCCCGGCGCTGCCAGCCAGGTCGCCACCCAGTACGTGGCTCGCTCCGCGCCGGATGGCAATACCCTGCTGGTCGCCTTCGATACGCATGCGATCAACCCCGTGGCGAAGTCCAGGCTCCCCTATGACACGTTCAAGGACTTCACTGGCGTCACGTTTGCCGTGCGCTTCCCGCTCGTGATCGGCGCATCGCCCACCGTTCCTGGCAAGGACCTGCGCAGCTTCCTCGACGCTGCGCGGCGTGAGCCGTCCAAATACAGCTACGCCTCCACCGGGCTTGGCTCGATGAACCATCTCGTGGCCGAGGACCTGAAGCGGCAGGCTCGGGTCGAGTTGATGCACGTGCCCTACGCCGGCGGCGGTCCCGCGGTCCAGGCAGTGCTGGGCAATGTGTCCAGTATCACGCTGCTGAGCTATGCGGCCCTGAAGGGCCAGATCTCTGCCAACAAGATCAAGCCGCTGGCCGTGACGGGCGCGCGCCGCCTGCCCGACCTGCCCGATGTTCCAACCGTCATCGAGTCCGGGTTCCCGGACTTCGAGGCCTACTCGTGGATCGGCATCTTCGCACCGGCAGGCACCCCACCTGCGGTCGTCAGGAAACTGACGGAAGATTTCCAGACCGCATTGTCGGACCCGGAAACCAAACGAAAGCTGACCGCGGCCGGCTTCGAGGTCATGGCCACCGATGGTCCCACCGTAGACCGCTATGCGCGCGAGCAATACGAGCGCTGGCACAGCTTCGTCAAGAAGACCGGGCTGAAGCTGGAAGACTGAGGCGGGGCCGAACGCATCGCATTCGGGGGTGCCGCGGACCGGGCTGAAGAGTCGCCTCGAAACTTTGGCCCGGCCCGCGGTTCTAATTTCGTATGGTGAGCAAATTGTCTGCCAATCGGCGCCCCGTCTGGTTCTGGCTTGCAGTCGGCGCCGCGGCGGTGCTGATTGGCCTGGTCGTCCTGTCGCCTCCGTTCAAGGCCTTCGTCGACCAGGCCATTGATTGGGCGCGGGCGACGATGGAACAGCACCCCGCGGCAGGCGCGCTGGTCTTCTTCCTGTTCTCGGCCGTGTCTGCCATGCTCGCCTTCGCCTCGAGCGTGGTCCTGGTGCCGCCGGCCACCGAGGTGTGGGGCAAGCCGCTCACCATTGTTCTGCTCTGGGGCGGCTGGCTGCTGGGCGCTGTGGCCGCCTTCGGCATCGGCCGCCTGGCCTATCCATTGCTCGCCCGCAGTGGTTACGAGGACAAGCTGGCGAAATACCAGGACTACGTGTCGCAGCGCATGAAGTTCTGGGCGGTGCTGCTGTTCTGTATCGCGGTTCCGTCGGAAATTCCCGGTTATCTGTTCGGCTCCATGCATTACCCCTTCCGCAAATTCCTGGCCGCGATGGCCATCGCCGAAGCGGGCTATGCGTTGGGTATCGTCGTGGCCGGGGAAAGCCTGGCAATCGATCGGCCCTTACCGTTTCTCATCGCCGTCGGCATCCTGGCGGTCGTCGCGGTGCTTGCGGGCCTGGTGCTGCGTGCGGTCAGGAAGCATAGGTCAGGCGGCCTGCAACGGCGCTGAACGGGGCTGCCAGGGGCCTGCGGGAGACCACTTTCGCCCCATGGCCGGTCAACCGGCGTTTGTGCCGGATCGGTCATTCAAGGCCGTATCCGACGCTACTGGAACCGCCGACAACTATCCTAAGATAAATTCCCAAGAGTGCATTTCCGGGGGCTCGCTCGGTCGCTTCAGGAGGAGACATGCGGCTAGCTGACTTCATCATGCGGGACACTGCGCGCATTGTGGCGGCATGGGAGGAATTTGCGACCACCCTGCTGCCGGCCGCAAGAGGCATGGACTCCTTCGCGCTGCGTGACCACGCACCGCAGATCCTGCAAGCCGTAGCGAAGGATTTGTTGACCCCGCAAACGAGGGAAGCTCAACGCGAAAAATCAATGGGGCAGGCCCCCAGGCTACTCGGTGCGCCGGAAACCGCTGCACAAACACACGCCCTCATGCGCGCGCGCGGTGGCTTCAACATCAATCAACTGGTCGCTGAGTACCGGGCGCTGCGCGCCAGCGTGCTGCGCTTGTGGATTGACGAATGTCAGCCGGCCGCCCCGGATCTGGACGAAGTAATGCGGTTCAACGAGGCTATCGACCAGGCAGTCGCGGAGTCCGTGGATTTTTTCCATTCGGAGGTAGAGCAGGCTCGCGACCTGTTGCTCGGCATGGTTGGGCACGATATGCGCAGCCCACTGCAGTCCATCCAGACGACCGCCTCATATCTGGCGGCGCTGAACGCGGGGGAGAAGGTATCGGAAGCTGCAGCCCGGCTGATTCGAAGCGGTTCCCGCATGAATTCTCTTCTGAATGATCTGTGCGATTTCAACCGAACGAAACTCGGCTTGGGTATCAACATCACGCCTGACGACGTCGATCTGGCTGACTTGATTGCCGATACCGTGGACCAGTTGCGTACAGCTCATCCGGCCCGCCGCATCGATCTTGAGGTGAAGGACAACGTGCAGGGTATTTGGGACGGTCCGCGCCTGCAGCAACTGCTTTCTAATCTGGTGCTCAATGCGATAAGGTACGGCGCGCCGGACGAGCCGGTCCGCGTTGTAGTCACCGGCCATGACGCGGAAGTCCTTCTCGAGGTCAGGAACAGTGGTCCCGCCATTGACCCGCTGTCGCTGCAGCGCCTTTTTGACCCGCTGAGGAGAGGCCCGGATCAGGAGCAAAAAAACGCGGACGGCCTCGGACTCGGGCTGTATATAGTGAGCGAGATTACCAAGGCCCATCAGGGATCGATCGAGGCGCGCTCCGACCAGACAGGGATCACGTTTGACGTGCGTCTGCCGCGTCGCAGGTAACGGGCGCGCGCAGCCTGTTCTCTATCGCCGACAGCTGGAATTACCGCTTCACCAACTCCCGTTCACCACCTCACCCCTGCTTTCCCGCCTGAAGCGCGTCGGCGCATGCCCGGTCCAGCGCTGGAACGCCCGGCGAAACGCTTCCTCGCTGGCAAAGCCAAGCTGCTCCGCGATTCTTCCTACCGGCCAGTTGGTCGTGCACAGGCATTGTTCGGCGTATTCCTGCAGGCTGTGTTCGCGCAGCACCCGGTAGCTGCTGCCGTCGGCAGCGAGACGGCGGCGCAGGGTCGGTTCGCTCACATCAAAGCGCATGGCCAGCTCAGCCAGCGTCGGCAGCCGCGCGCCATGCACCAGCGCTGCATGCAGGATGCCGTGCACCTGCTGGCTCAGTGATACGACCTCGACCGGCGCACCGATCAGCCGGTAAGGAAAGTCTTCCAGGAAGGCATCGAGCTCCGCCGCCTGGCGCACGACCGGGCGGTCGAGCAAGGCCTCATCGAATTCGAATCCGTAGGTCTGGGTCCCGGACGTCACCGCGGCATGAAACAAGCCCAGGAAAGGCATGGCGTCCTCGCGCCGGGGATGCGCCAGGTAGACGTGGGTCGGGCGTAGCGGCTGGCCGACCAGCCAGCCGAACAGCAGCATATAGAAGAAGAGCCCGGTCAGATCCACCAGGCAAGCCGCGGAGGAGTTCGCACGCCGCAGCGAATCCATGCGGAACACCGCCTGGCCTGCGCTTTGCCCGAGGCTGAGTGCACCGGCGCGCGGATACAGCATCGCGCAGAAGTCGGCCGCGCAGCGGATCGCCTCCCTCAGTGTCTGGCTGCTCAAGACGCAACGGCACAGCAAGTCCACTTCCTGCTTGCGCATCGGGGGGTGGCCGTTGCCTTTGGCGACCAGGGCTTCCAGCCGCTCGATCGCGGCGCGATAGAGCGCGGTGAACCTGGCGGGCGGCGCATGCCCGGATGCGCCGGCGGCAGGTGGTACCTCGACGCCCTGCCGCTTCAGTTCGTCCAGCAGGCGCTGCACCATGCCGTGCGGAACAGGTACGGGATTCCCCGGTATGTGGGCATTCATGGTCGCTGGTCGTGATTGCTTCGGTAGCGATGGTTGATCGTTCGGGTGGGGATCCGGTGCGGCCTGGCCTCCCATAATCATCCCGGCACTTCCACCCGCGCGGCAGCTTGCGCACGGCCTGGGCGATGGAGGTTGCCATGCCACAAACACCATGGCTATACGGGACAACCCATGACCGCGCTTCCCTCCCGCAAACCCCCGGCTCCGGCATCGCAGCTTTGCTGCCACGCCTGCGTCGCGCGAGACACACCGTGATCCACATACTCGATGAAATCGTGCTCGCGCCCGGGCACCTGCCCACTGTGCTGAGCCTGCTGGAAAGCCAGTACCTGCCCGGCAGCGCCGCCAGGGGCCTGGCACTGCTGCAGCGCTGGGTATCGCCGCCCGTGGCGCTGGAAGATGCACCCAATACGCTGTGGCTGCTGTGGCAAGTGGCGGATGCGCCGGCTTACTACGCCATGCGCGCAAGCATCGATGCTCCGGCCCTAGCCTTCTGGTCGACAGTCGGCACGCTGTGTGAAGCCCGCCGCCGCCATGTGATGGCCGATGCGACAGCTGCGCTGACCCGGCGCAAGGAGCATAGCGATGCGGCTTGAGACAGCACAGGTGCGATTGCACGCCGGCTTCAGCGCCGGGACGTGCACACAGGAGCAAGCCCTGCTTGCGCGGATTGAAACGCTGCCGGGCCTGCGCCATGTGGCGATTGGCCGGAACCTGGCGGGAAGCTGGGGCGCGGGCGACTACACGCTCGACCTGCAATTCGACGCGACTTCATCCGGCTCGCCCGGTCACGACACCGGCCTGGCCACCGCGCTGGCCGGCATGGCGGAGGTGGATAGCGTCGCCTATCACCCGATCTCGGGCGGTCTGCGCGCCCCTCAGCTGCGCCACGGGATCTGGCGCACGCTGATGTTCCGGGTCCGGCCTGAAGCGCCGGACCGGCAGGTCCGCGCACTTGAGCAGGACCTGCTGCGGATGCCCGAGTACATGCCCGGCATCCGCAACTGGCGCCTTGCCCGCGCCCTGTCGCCCGGCGCCTGGACCCATGTCTGGCAGCAGGAGTTCGCCAGCGCGGACGACCTGCTGGGCGAATACCTGATGCACCCCTTTCATTGGGGCCATGTCGACCGATGGTTCGACCCCGAGTTTCCCGAATGGACAGTCCAGGCGATCTCCCATGCCTTCTGCCCGCTCGCGACAAGCCTGATTGCCAACCACAACCGCACAGAGGAATACGCGCCATGACCGCACACGGAAAACTGACAGGGAAGATTGCGCTCGTGACCGGCGCCAGCCGCGGCATCGGCCGCGCCATCGCGCAGCGCTTCGCGGCGGAGGGCGCGCTGGTGGTTGCCACGGCACGGCGCGCAGGCGAGTCCGACGACGAGCCTGGCACGCTGGCCGAGACAGTGAGCCAGATCCGGCGGCAAGGGGGCAGTGCCATCGCGCTGGCGGCGGATCTCGAAGACCCGGCGCAGCGCGACGACCTGGTGGCGCAGGCGGCAAGCGCCGCGGGCGGTCTCGACATCCTGGTCAACAATGCCGGCATGGCGGAATACAGCGGCATCGAATCGATGCCGCTGGAAATCTTCGACCGGACGGTCGAGCACTACCTGCGCATCCCCTTCGTGCTCAGCCGCGCAGCGATCCCGCTGCTGCGCACGCGCGGCGCGGGATGGATCCTGAACCTGGGCTCCGTCACCGCCCTGTCGCCTGCTCGCCCGTATCAGGATTTTGACCGGGCTGGCGGGGTCACGGCCTACGCCGCGGTCAAGGCCGCCATCAACCGGTTCACCGAGGGCCTGGCGGCAGAACTGGAGGCCGACAATATCGCGGTCAATTCGGTAGCGCCGAGCACGGCGATCCGCACGCCAGGCAGCGAGCGCTATATCCCGGACGGCTATCCGACCGAGCCAGTGGAGTACCTGGTGGAAACGGCGCTTGCACTCTGCAGCGTGCCGGCCCGGCTGCGCACCGGCCACATCGCCCATAGCCTGCACTTCCCGCTGGCGCACGGACTGAGCGTCCGTACGCTTGATGGTCAGGGCATGCTGCCGCCGCCCGTGATCCCGTCCTGGGCACATCCCGGTTTGAACCACGAACTGTCCGCAAAGTAGGCCCATGGAGAAGAGCATGCGCGCTGTCGTCATTGACCGTACCGGCGGACCCGACGTACTCAGGCTTGGAGACCTCCCGACGCCGGAACCCGCTGCCGGCGAAGTCCTGATCCGCGTGGCCTGTGCCGGCGTGAATCCCGCTGACTGGAAATGCCGTGAAGGCTATCTGAGCCACTTCATGCAATATAGCTTTCCGTTCGTGATCGGATTCGATGCCAGCGGCGTCGTGGCAGCGGTGGGAAGCGGCGTCAAGGACTTCGTCCCGGGACAGCGCGTGTTCGCGCAAACCGCGGTCGGCGCAGGCAAATGGGGTTCCTATGCCGAGTACGTCGCGGTCAGCCAGGATTGCGTGGTGCCGATTCCCGACAACCTGGGATTTGCCGAGGCCGCGGCAGTCCCGACCCCGGCGCTGGCCGCCTGGACCGGACTCTTCGACGAAGGCGGACTCAAGCCAGGCCAGACGGTGCTGGTTCATGGCGGTGGCGGCGCGGTCGGCACGTTTGCGGTGCAACTGGCAAAGGCGGCCGGCGCAACCGTCGCTGCCACCTGCAGCACGGCACGACGCGACGAACTGATGGCGCTCGGGTGCGACCTGGCAATCGACTACCGTGGCGGCGACATCGCTGCCGCGATGCAGGCATGGGCGCCGGCTGGCGTCGACCTGGTACTGGACGCCGTTGGCTGCGGCACCCTGCCGAACGGCATGGACCTGCTCAGGCCCGGCGGCATCCTTGTCGCCATCCTGACACTGGTCAGCGGCGACAACGGCCCGGATCCTGCCGCAGCCACGCAGCGCGGCGTCCGCACCGCGGTGGCGTTCAGCAAGATGCCCAGCGGCGCGCAGCTGCGCGAGATCGCGGCGCTGCTCGGCAGCGGGCGCCTGCGCCCGCCCCGCATCGAATGCCTGCCGCTGGAGCAGGCCGGGCGCGCGCTCGATCTGGTGCAGTCGGGCAAGGCGGCAAGCAAGCTGGTGCTGCGTATCGACGAGCCAGCCAATGCTCACGACCTGGTCGCTGGCTTCTAGTCAGGCATCAGGCCGACTGAATCATAAGTTGGATGCTGCTTGCTTGATCAAACAGCGCGGTCGCGCGCACTCACGGTTCCTGGACACGTTGGCGCGACCGCGGTAATTCTGGCGACGGAGGTGCCTTGGAACGTTGCCCACGTGTTGCCAGCCAACAGAGGATCGACCCGGCACATACCATGGATGCGCCCTTCCAGAAGGCGATTGACAGGCTTGTACGCAAGAGCATGGCCGCCAGGGCGGCGGAAAGCACCGGAATGAAGTAGGAAGCGCCAGCAAGGACCGTGACATTGCCATGCAGGATGCCAACATTCCAGGCCGCATAGCCGAACCCCATCGCGGAGGCGGCCAACGCAAGATAAATCACTGCCTGATAGCTGAATTCCATCGACCCGCTCTCTGTGGCGGAATACTTGATCCACAGCGCCAGCGCTGTCAGCATGAAGAACAGCGTGATGCCATTCCTGCCTTCGGCAATCCGGTTGGTCACAGTGCAATATGCCGCCCAGATCAGGGCACCAAGGAAGGCCAGCCCATAGCTGAGCGGATTGTCCTGGATGTTCCCCGCCATCCCTGCCAAGTCCAAGCCCTGATCCCCGCCAAGCACCCAGCAGATCCCGAGAATGGCGATCAGGAAGCCGGGAATGATCAGCAAGTTGGTCTTCTGCTTGTTGAATGCGATGGCACACAGCATGGTGAAGCTCGGCCACAAGTAGTTGACCATCCCCACCTCAATGGCTTGCCTGCTGCTGTTCGCGTAGCCAATGGACAAGGAAAGACACAGCTCGTAGGAAACGAACAGAATGCTTCCCCAAACCAGATAGCGCCGGGGAAAATCCTGCATTCTGACGAAACCGACTGTCAGCAAGAGCAGGGCCGAGGCGACGGTATAGATCATTGCCGCCCCACCGGTTGCCCCAAGGTTTTCGCTGACACCGCGAATCAGGCCGACAATCGAGCTCCATAACAGAATCGCGATGAGCCCGATGAGAGTTGCTTTGCTCTTGCTTTGCATGACACCTGTTTGCACTTACCAGTCGATCTGAACCATCGGCATTGTAAGGGCACCATGCTCAGCCGCAGCCAACGCGGGTATGGCCCGTCATTTCACCTGCCTGGCGTATTACCGGTCGGATACGTCGATCCAGTTGGGAACGAAGTCGAGAAGATGCCGGGGTTTTCACCGCTCCCAGAGCAGGCATTTTCAGCAACTGGGCCAGCCGTCATGTTGTGGCGGTCACGACGCGGGCCGATATAGACTCCCCATGCCAGGATCCAGGCGCTTGTCCAGGTCTAGTCATTCGGGTTGAATGCCAGCCTGCTTAGCCAGATTCGCCCAGCGATCCGTCTCTGCGCGCAGCCGGTCTCCGAGTTGAGCAGGCGAAGACGCCTTGAGGTCGATACCCTGGCTGTCGAGCCGTGCCTTGGTCTGCGGATTCGCCAATGCCGCGCGGACTTCGTCCGCAAGCCTGCTCACAACGGCAGACGGTGCCCGCGCGGGAGCCACCAGGGCCCACCATTGGCTGACCTGCATTCCCGGCAGCCTGGCTTCGGCTGCGGTCGGCACGCCGGGAAGCGAAGGCACGCGCACCGGGCCCGTCACCATCAAGGCCGCGATCTTGCCACCGCCAAGCAGGCTGCTGCCGCTTGCCAGCGTGGCGAAATGGCCTTTGACCAGTTGCGCGGACACATCGGTCAGCGCGGGCGCCGAGCCCCGGTACGGTACGGCATCGACCGGGATGCCCGCCTGTGCTTCAAGCATCTTGGCGGCCAGATGGCTGATCGTGCCGTTCCCGCTGGTGGCAAGCTGCAGCGGCGTTCCTGCCTTGCGTGAGTCCGCAAGGAAGCGCTGGACGTCGCCAGCGCGATAGTGCGTGCTGTCCGCGAACAGGATGAGCGGCGCCTCGCCGAGCAGTGAAACCGGCGTGAAATCGCGCAACACGTCGTATGGCATCTGGCGGAACACTGACGGCGCCACGGTATGAGCCAGCTCGATGACGCCCAGCGTGTAGCCGTCGGGAGCCGACTTTGCCAGGATGTCGGCGCCGATGCGGCCGGAGGCGCCGGCACGATTGTCGACGACCACGGGCTGGCCCATCGATTCGCTCATTCGCTGCGCGACCGCACGGGCCAGCGCATCGGTACTGCCGCCGGCAGCCCAGGGCACGATCAATCGGATCGGCTTTTCAGGGTAGGCGGCCAGGGCCGACGGTACCTGAGCCGCGAGGCCGAATGTGACGGCAGTCAACAGAGAACGCAAGTTCATGGGTGGCTCCGAAAATTGTCTGTAAATCAAGCTTGTCCCGGATCGCGATCGCCGCGTGCAGTCAGCATCAGCATGACTGCTTCCGTTCTGGCGATGCGCCCGTCGGCGCGCAGTGCTTGCGTCGCGGCAAACCCCGCGCCCGCGCACAGCTCGACCCAGAATCCGGCCGCAGCGAGACCGCGGGTGCCATCGCGTGCTGCCGCGTCGTCGATGACAACCGCGCCGCCGCCCGATTGCCTGACGGCGTGGACCTGCTGCGCGGTCACGGTCGAGCCGGCCGTGGAGAATTGCTGGGTCGTGCCCGGGAAGTCCGACTGCTGCGGCGCGCCCGCCAGCACGCGCGACAGCCGCGGGAACGGCTCGATCGCCCAGAGGCGGGGCAGCTTCGAAAGGTGCCCCAGCGCGACCAGGTCCCGTAGCGCGCTATAGATGCCCCACAACAGATCCCCCCGCGCCGTCGGCACCATGACATGGTCGGGGCGGCATCCTTGCGCCACCCACTCCAGTGCGACAGCACGGTAGCCTTCCACACCAAATACCGGGCTACCCACCGCGGGCACGCTGTAGTTGGTCAGCGCAAAGGCTCCCTCTTCCCTGACGCGGCGGCGGACATGCGCCCATCGCGCGTGACCGTTGTCGCAGATGACACGCCGCGCACCGTAGTAACGCAACGCGGCATCGAAAACGGACGGAAGCGCCTGGTAGGTCGCGACTTCGCAGTCCAGTCCCGCGGCGGCGCAATAGGCCGCGGCCGAGACTGCGGCGTTGCCGCTTGACGCCAGCACCACTTCGCTCGCGCCGATATCCAGCGCCCGGCTTACGGCCTGCGCCGACATGCGATCCTTGTGCGAGCCGGTCGGATTTGCGCCTTCATTCTTGATCCAGACGGACGCCACGTCCGCCAGCGACGCCAGGGTTGGCACCGGTACGCATGGCGTGGTGCCCTCCCCCAAAGACACACCTTCCAGGTACGGCTGCCAATGCCCCCATGTATAACTTCCGCTTCTTGGTGCAAAATCCAGTGCGTGGGGCTGGTAGGCAACTTCGAGACTGCTGGGCCGGCCGGCGCTTGCGCAGTTCGGGCACCCTTCCGGCATGTCGCTGACTGGATATTGAGCGTGGCAGGTAATGCATTGCAGGGCATGCATCGCCGGATTGACAAGCGCTTCGGTCGGATGCGGATAGCGGCTGGCGCGCATGATAAAAGCCCAAGTGGTCATGACCCGAGTCTATGTGATGTCACGCCCGGGCAGCGCCGGTATTCCGATTATCGAATTAAGCAAAACTTATAGGATTGGGTATGGGGACAGCCACCGACATCGTGATCAGCGCCCGGCAAATCGAGGTGTTTCGCATGGTCATGCGCCTGGGATCGGCACGCCGGGCCGCCGAAGCCCTGCACATCAGCCAGCCCGCCGTGACGCAGATCGTGCTGCAGCTTGAACAGGCAGCGCGGTTAAGGCTGTTCGACCGGAGCAAAGGGCGTATGGTGCCCACGCCCGAGGCGGCGTCCTTGATCGACGAGGTCGAGCGCGTCTATGTCGGCCTCGACGCCGTGCAGCGCAAAATTGATCAGCTGCGTTCCTATGAAGATACGGTCCTGCGCGTCGGCGCCTTGCACGCCATGGCCTCCAGCGTGATGCCGTCATCGGTGGCGGACTTCATCCACAACCACCCCCGCGTTCGTTGCCAGCTGGAGGTCGACAGCTCCAGGGGCTTGCGCGAGCGCCTGCTTCAGCGCGAACTCGACATCGCGTTCATGGGCGACGAGGCGGACACCAGCGGCCTGACCGCGTCCGAGTTCTACGCAGTGCAGGCGGTTTGCGTCGCTCCCGCGACGCATCCTTTCGCGGCGCGCGCGAAAGTCGGCATCGAGGATCTGATCGAGGTTCCGTTGATCGGCCTGGACGCTTCGGATCCTGCGCAACGCCGGCTGGAAGCGTGCTTTTCCGAGTCCGGCATCGAGCCGCGTTTCGTGGCGACAACACCGTACAGCCACACGCAGTGCTCACTGACCCTGGCCGGTGCTGGCCTTGCGATCACCAATCCATTGGTGGCCCGTAGCTACGTAGCGCTCGGGCTGCGCAGCGTACCGCTCACCGCTCCCGTTCGATTCCGCGCAATCCTGGCATTCCATCCGGCACAAGGCCAGTCGACGGCGGCACAGCAGTTCGTGAGCCTATGCCGGCAGCGGTTGGCCGATTTGCTGTGATGCACGTGCAGCAATGAGGGGCGCGTGCAGGAAAGTGCCATAGCAGCACGTCCGCGGCGGTTCAACGGCCAGGAGTCCCTGCCCGAAGCGCAGTGCTCCTGCGCCCCGCCGTTAAGGCGTGCCGCCCGACACATCGATCCGATACACCCGCCCGCTCGTCGCCGACGTGCCCGGATCGGCCAGCACGTACAGCGCCTGCGCGTCATCCACGCCAAAGGAGAACACACTGCCCGGGATCGTGACGTTCCAGTCGACCTGTTCTGCGACAACCCCGTCGCGATACATGAAGCTCAGCAGCTTGCCCGTGCAAAGGTCGGAATAGAAGTACCGCCCATGCAGCACCGGGTTGGCACTGCCCCGGTACACATAGCCGCCGACGATGGCACAAGCGCCCGCTTCGTGGCCGTATTCGAACACCGGCATGGTCAGCCCGGTCTTGTCGCAAGTGGCCGCACCCACGCAGGCGGTGCCCTCGGTCCGGTTCCAGCCGTAGTTCAGGCCAGCGCTGGTGGCCGGCGCCACGTCGACTTCCTCGCGCTGGTCCTCGCCGACATCGGCGATATACAGCAAGCCGGCGTCGAACGTGAACCGCCACGGATTGCGCAGGCCGAGAGCCCAGATTTCGCCGCGGCTGCCGGACTGGCCGACGAAGGGATTGCCGGCAGGCAAGCCGTAGCCGGATGCGCCGCTGACGTCGATGCGCAGCATCTTGCCGAGCAGCGTTCCCGGGTTCTGGGCGTTGCCCGACGGATCGCCACCGCCACCGCCGTCGCCCGTGCCGATATAGAGCATGCCGTCCGGGCCGAACGCGAGCTGGCCGCCATTATGGTTGGAGAAGGTGCCGTGCGGGATCGACAGCAGCACGGTGCCGGATGCCTCGGCGATATCCGGATTCGCGGCCGATACCTTGTAGCGGGCGATGGTGATGGCCCCATTGGTGTCGGTGTAATAGACGTAGAAGCGGCCGTTGGTCCCATAGTTGGGATCGAACGCCATCGACAGCAGCCCGCGCTCGCCATCGGTCGTCGTCAGCGCGGCGATATTGAGGAACGGCGTAGCGACCAATGCGCCGTTGCGCACGATCCGGATGCGGCCGGCCCGCTCGACCACGAACAGGCGCGGATCGCCGGGGGGCGCGGTCAGGAAGATGGGCTCGGATAACCCGCCGGCAACCTGCGTCAGCGACAACTGCACTGTTTCCGGTGAGCCGTATTCCACGCTTGCCAAAGCACGGCCGCCCGCGGTCACCGCCACGGTCTGCGAAGGCGGCTGCGGCTTGAGGAGCGTGGTGCCAGTCAGCACGCTGGCGGCACTGACGGTATAGCTGCCAGCAGCCAGGTTGGACAGCGTGGTCGACTGGGTCACGGTCTGGCGGAACTGGCCGGGCCCCAATACCGTGATGGCCGCCGACGTCCCGGATGGCAGGCCGGAGATGGAGAGCGTCAGGGTGCCGGTGCCCGCGCCGGTGCTGCCGTCACCGCCCCCGTCTCCCC